>JBILOD010000102.1:0-9480 GCA_044374645.1 Pseudobdellovibrionaceae bacterium
CTGAATCCTATCGAATACATATGGGGAAATATCAAATACCATCAACTTGCCAATCTTGCCCCAGAGTCTGAAGACGAACTATTCATTGAGGCCAAGTCGGCGCTTTGCAAAACTCGCAAAAACAAGACCCTACTCAGATCTTGCCTTAAACATGCACCCATCAATTTTTTTGGCTCTTAAGTGGCATTATTTATACAGGAATCAATAGCTGGGCAGACATCGTCGACAGTGAATTACAATCTTTTGCATAATGCGGCCGTCAATCCCGAAAAGACGTTGAATGTTCAGCTCACTCAAAGTTCAAAAATGGGCGTGAGTCCTGGGAATCTGTCTTTTCAACTCAACTCCATTAAGGATGTCGATGGAGGGAGTTATAGCGATGTCATTAAGGTCGAAGCGGGTGATTCTCATACTTGCGCTATAACCTCATCTGGGACATTGAAGTGCTGGGGATCCAACGGCTTTGGCCAATTGGGTATTGGGGTTGGTAAAACACAGAGTACTCCAGTCACTATTGATGTGGGCGCCACTTATATTCAAATCACCTCAGGAACTGCACACACCTGCGGGATCACAGCTACAGGTGCGTTGAAATGCTGGGGAGCTAATTCAAGTAATCAACTCGGCGATGGTACGACGACCAATCGAACCACACCGACGGTCATTGACTCCGGGACTTCGTATAGTCAGATCGCAATAGGTAACGGACACACTTGTGGGATCACCAGTACAGGGGTATTGAAGTGTTGGGGGAACAATACCAATGGGCGGCTCGGAGATAACTCCACTACCACTCGAGCCATTCCAACTGTTATTGACGCGGGCACTACTTATAGTCAAATCACATTGGGATACGCTTATAGCTGTGGAATTACTAATGCAGGAGTTTTGAAATGCTGGGGGTGGAACGAGTACGGAGAAATCGGTGATGGCGCCTATTCCCCATTTTGGATACCACACCCTATTTTGGGTGTTCGCTCCCCTTAGGTCTCTCATTTAAAGTGGATAGATTGAGTTTTCATTTTATTAAGGGTGCGAAGCGCGGCTGCAGGCAAGGAAGTACGATTAAAACCTTATGAAGACTTTCAAGATCCAAGACTGATTGAGGAGCAAGTTTTTGCAGAAGGCTTGAAGAAGGTCAGTCGATATTTGCAGGAGTACAATTCGATTGATGTTGAAGGCTAGCGACTCAGCGCTCAAGTTATCGTTTCAATATTTGAAATGATTCTTCAGGAGTTTAATAATTTTCTTGATCCTTGGATTGTTGTCATCTTCGTGGCGTACTGTTGCAAAAATAGAGTGCCGTCCAAAACCATCAGGATCAAAGCCCCTGAATGAAATCGGTCTAATGAGTTTCTGTTTACAGTCTTCGGCGGCTAAACGTTTTGGCAAAACGGCTATTCCCATGCCGCGAATAGCAAGTCTCTTTACTGTTGAGAACGAATCAAAACAATACTGTCTGGAAAATTGAAAGCCGTGCTGTTCGAGATGGTCCTCGATGGAATGACTGTTTTCATCGAACGCTTGTTGCACAAAGATTACATTTCTATGGCTGACATCTTTATCGGTCAGATTAGTGTCTTTTGTGGCATAGGAGGCGTAGAATGCGAACTTGTCGGAATAAAGTTGTCGACTAACAAGATCACTTCTTATTTGTGGCTCAGCATCGACCAATAAATCGATGGTACCTGTTTGGAGACAAGTGAGCGGACTTGGAGCAAGATTTGTTTTGATAGAGAGATTCAGTTTTGGATATAGGTTCTCGAGATTCAAAAGAAAGTCTGGCCAGAGATATTCAGCTAAGGATTCGTAACTACCGATGGTAAGGTTGCCCGAGAACTCTTGATCTAAGTTTAATGCTCTTACTTTTGCATCTTCAAGTTCACGCAGAGCTTTCTCTGCGTGTCGGAAAAGCAGCTGGCCGCCCTTCGTAAGTTTAACTCCATCGCGACTACGTATAAACAATAGTAAGCCGAGGGAGTTTTCCAGTTTTTGAATTGACCGCGAAACTGAAGGTTGGGTTAGATGCAGAATTGCCGCGGCTTCATTGATTTTGCCTCTCCTTGCGACAATGACGAAAATCCTTAATTTATCGAGTTCTTGTAAGAAACCAGCCATATGCAAAAAACGTATATCTTATATGGTTTAATATCAATTTATTTCATAGGTGTTTCAATCCATATTGGCCACTGTCTCACCAGTAAAGGCATAGAGACTGAAAAAGGAGCAAGAGATGAAAAAGTTAGTCATTAGTTTGATGGTGGCAGGGGTAGTTGTTTGCGGTAAAGGTCATTTTGCGGCAGCTCAGGAATCAGTTAATATTAATGGAATGTTTTGTATTGAGCGTTCAACCTATAAGACTGAAGACGTTATGGACTTTTTAGCCAAAGAAATTGTTGGAATTGAAAAAGAGCACTGTGATCCAGACAAGGTCGACGGACTAATGAGACTTTTTTCTATTTCAAAAATAGAATTAAAAAACCTAAATCATGGATGCCCGTATGGACACATGTTTGAATATTCCCTCGTGGGAAGTTGTTTGGTCCGGTAGCGTTGAATTTTCGTCGTTAGTGCGTGTCCCACCTCACTTTGAGGTGCAATGGCGACCAGAGCTTGGAAAGGGTCATGTTTTGCCGGTTGTAATTTTAGCGAAAGCTGGTGACCACGGCAAGGATTGAACTTGCGACCCCCAGTTTAGGAAACTAGTGCTCTATCCAACTGAGCTACGTGATCACTTTTAGGTTCTCTTTTGGTGGTAATATAGGTTCTACTAGAATGCAAGGACTCAAACAGTGCCCACCTTGCAAACAAAGGGCCTTTGTTTGTGATCTGATCTCAATGAATAGGAGGAGATCTATGATGCGCCAGTGGTGGATGGTGTTATTGGTGGGGCTTTTAGGAGCGAGTGTCGGAGTTGCCTCTTCGGTTCCCGCACCCAGTGGGTGGCAGCGCCCAAGTCCATTTAAAGAATTGCGGTTTTATTATCAGCCCTATGAAACTTCGGGGATTGCCTGTCAGCATGAGGAGCTCGAAACCAGTCACGATTATTTTGTGAAGTGCGGAGAACGGGAGTTTGATGTGCATTTTTTTGCTCGGCCCCATCGGCATCCACAGCAAGATTCACTCGAGATTTTGATGATGGTGCTCCAGCGAAAGAAGCTGGGTAAACCTCACACGTCTACCGTCAGCGTTTGGGTGTTCAGCGGCAAGGGGAATGAGTCTCAAAATCTGTTAGTGTCACTGGGAGTGGAAAACGACACGGCGAGCCTCGATGTGAGGGCAACCTTCTAGTCGAGCCAGACTTCGACGCGGCGATGAACTTCTGTGAGTGTAAATATTTTTTGTGGGTTCAATTGCTGGCGTTGCGCAAGATCAGCTTGGATATCATCAATAGGTATGCCTTCGTCGCGGATCTTCGTCATCACATCCGAGGGGATCAAATCAATGAGCCAGCGGGCGCTACGGGCGGGCAGGGCCACGTCGACCACACAGTCACTCCCTTTGTGGACAGTGACGCGCAAATGACTTGCCTCCTGATCAGGAGACGATTTTGTTTTTGAAAAAAGACCAACAAACCAGGTGTAAGGGCAACTCGACATAACCTTATTTTAAGCTTATTTTGCGATGAAGCCAGCGGAAAAGCCTCCGCTGGGACAAGGTCTAGCCTGCAATATTTGACATTTCAAACATTGGCACCATGATAGCGAATACGATAATGGCAATAACGATACCCATCACCACAATCACCACAGGTCCCATAATACTTGTCAGTCCATCCACTTTGTTTCGGACCTGAAAGTCATAGGCGTCGGAAACTTGGATTAACATGTTTTCCAGTTCTCCGGTCTTTTCTCCAATGCTCACCATATGAATGACAATCGGTGGAAATTGACCTGAACGTTTGAGGGGCGTGGCAATATTTTCCCCCTCAGTGATATTGCTGCGGGCGTCATCAATGGCATCGGCCAATACCGCATTGTTAACGACGTTCTTTACAATATCGAGAGCTTGCAGCATAGGGACACCCCCCGTGAGGAGGGTTGCCAGAGTACGAGTAAAGCGTGACACAGCCACCATACGCGTCATGGGGCCCAGCATGGGAAGTTGAAGGGAAATGGCATCCCACTGCCTTGCGCCGGCAGGTGAATTCTTCCAATTTAGAAACACCAAATAGGCTCCGAATATAAAACCAAAAATCACATACCAATAGCTCACCATAAAACCACTAAGATCAATGATTGCGACGGAATACCATGGGAGCTGCAATTCAGGAGCTGACTCAAACACAGCGACCATTTGTGGAATCACAAACACGAATAATCCCATCAATAAAACCACGGTAATGACCATCATGATAATCGGGTACATTAGAGCGGATTTAACTTTGCTGTTGAGTTGATCCTGGGCTTCGGTGAATTCGGCAAGGCGGATCAAAATGGTGTCAAGCGTTCCTGACGCTTCTCCCGCCTCAGCCATGGAAACAAATATTTTATTAAAAACTTTTGGATATCGTTCCAGGGTTTTAGAAAAAGTCGAACCTTCATTCACTAAGTTCTTAGAGTCGGTGAGGGCTTCCTTTAAAATCGGATTTTCAACCTGATCGGACACAGCAGCCAAAGAGTCAACCAAGGGAATCTTGGCTTTCAGCATGGTGGCCAATTGGCGAATCATCATTGCCAGGTCACGGATGGGGACTTTACCCCCGGAAATCTTTTTGGCCGCACCACCCGAAGAGGCCGCCTTCTGTTTGTTCTTGATATCCGTGACGAAAATACCGTCTTTTTTAAGTTTGAGGCGGGCTGCTCGGACATTCTCTGCGTCCACTAAACCCTTTTTATTTCTTCCTGCGCGGTCGAGACCTTTATATTCAAATAATGGCATGCTACCAGCATACCATTATAAATCCATTTGGGTATTACTAAATAATTCTTCTAGAGTGGTGATTCCATTGAGGACTTTTTGCACCCCGTGATCACGGAAGGTCTGCATGCCTTCTTCGATGGCCTTTTTGCGAATAGTCGCACCGTCTTTGCGCTGCATGATCAGTGAACGCACAGATTCCGAAACCATCATGAATTCGGCAATGATGGTTCGCCCAACGTAACCCTTACCATTACATTGATTACAGCCACCTTTTTTGCAGATGTTGGCATTGGCAACCACTGAGCGCGGCACTCCTAAACTCTGAATTTCTAACTCAGTCGGGGAATAGGGGACGCGGCAATGGGGACAAAGAATACGAACGAGACGCTGGGCGATAACACCTTGAAGGGAGGTTGCAATTAAGAAAGGTTCGCAACCCATATCGATCATACGCGGAAATGCACCGGCGGAGTCGTTGGTGTGGAGGGTCGAGAGAACCAAGTGACCCGTCAGTGAAGCGTTGATGGAGATTTCCGCTGTCTCCAAGTCACGAATCTCCCCCACCATGATAACGTCAGGGTCTTGACGAAGGATGGCGCGTAGTCCGGAACCAAAGGTCAAGCCAATCTTGGCGTTGACGGGGATCTGACCAATCCCGTGAATTCGTTGTTCCACCGGATCTTCGATTGTGACGATATTGATATCGGGTTTGTTAATTTTGGAAAGAGCCGCATACAGAGTGGTTGATTTACCGGAACCTGTCGGACCAGTAACCAAAAGAATTCCATAAGTTCTATTGAGAATGTCATCGAATTTAGCCAGACTATCCTCGGAGAACCCAAGTTGTTCCAGCTCGAGAACGGTGTTAGATCGGTCGGCCAAACGCATGACGACCCGCTCACCAAAGGCAGTGGGCATGGTGTTAACCCGCACGTCGATGTCCTTACCACCAATTTTCAGGGGAATTCGACCATCCTGTGGCAAGCGCTTTTCCGCGATGTTGAGGTTGGCCATAACCTTGACCCTGGAAGTGATCGAGTTCTGGAGTTTTTTAGGGGGTTTAAAAATATCCACTAAAATACCATCAATACGGTAGCGGACGAGCATATCCTTTTCGTAAGGCTCGATATGAATATCGGAAGCCTTTTCTTTGACGGCTCTAAATAAAAGAGAGTTAACAAGTTTAATGACAGGGGCGTCGTCCTCTCCTGAGTCTAAAAGGTCGACCACCTGATCCTCAAGATCTACGGCCTCTTCACTATCAATGCCATCGAGGCCTGCCAAATTTGAAGTGCTCTTTTCGTAAACTTTATTGATAGCGTCGGCCATGCGCGCATAGGTCGTGACCAGGAGTTTTATTTTTTTCTTAAAAATAACCCGTAAATCATCCAACGCCTTATTGTTGAGAGGATTGGAGGTTAAGACCTTCATGACCTCGCCTTCGTCGCGAAAGGGGAGACAGGATTGGGTCTTAGAGTAGTTGATGGGAATATTGTTTACCAGGTCCGGCGAAATATCATTGATGGGAATGTCTTTGATGAATTCCAATCCCATCTGTAAACAAATTTCATTAACGACGTCGTCAGCACTTGAAAACTGCTTGTGCTCCAAGGCCTGCCCGATGGAGCCATTGAAGTTGAGCGCAGGTGCCGCTAATAAATAGCGCACCTGCTCCTCTTTGAGCGTTGTTGCCTTTTGAATGATCGTCGTTATATCTAAAGCCATATTGGTTATTCCACCACTCGTCCGTCTTGTTCTTCTGGAGACAGATCAATCTCTTCATTGGTTTGTTCTGTTTCGATAGGTGGTTCGTCTTGAGATTGCATTGGTTGACCAATCTCTGAATTTTGAACCTTAGGTCCAGAGCCGCGAGCTTGCCTTGGCAATTCGTCAACTTTCTTTCCGTAGGGATCTCGGCCACCGTTTTGTTTAATAAAGCTCAGTCGCTCATCGAGTTTCATGTCGACGAGTTTATGATTATCGGCATTGGTGCGAATGATCTTCGGAGTCAAAAAGACTAACAAGTTCGATTTCTTCTTCACGACTGAACGGGATTTAAAAAGCCACCCTAAAATAGGGATGTCACCCAATAGAGGAACTTTTGTTGTTTGGACAATTTCATTATCCTTAACGAGGCCCCCGAGAACGGCCGTATCACCATCGGGCACCACAATGTTTGTGGTGATGGATCGCTTTGAAATACTCAAAGTACCATTCAGTTGTCCTGCCTCCGGTTCTTGGATTTTTTGATCGATTTTCAAGCGAACCGTATCGCTGGCGGGAGAGATAAACGGCTTAATCTTCAATTTCATCGTGACATCTTTATAATTGGCAGACGTTTGAGAGGGGCCGGTTGCCGAAGTAGTTGTGGTCGTGCTCACGGCCACTTCTTGACCTACTTCAATCTCAGATTCTTCGTTATCAAGCGCCATAATTTGGGGGGTCGATAGAATGTTGGTAGTATTGACCTTCTTCAGAAAATTCAAAAAGCCGACGAGGGATGTGATGGTCTTTTCACCCGCAGGTGTTTGCATTTTGAAAGTGTCGCCACTGCCAAAGCCAAGAATCGCACCGGTTCCTGCGACGGGGTTAAGTACATCCATGACATTGATGTCGCCGTTGAAACCGCGGCGACCCATTCCGTTACTCTTAGGATCAAACTGAAAGTATCCCAGGCCCCAGTTAAAATTATCATTAATCAGCATTTCTAAAATAATGGCCTCTACGTAAACCTGATCACGAGGTATATCAATTTTCGACAGAAGATTCAAGACCACTTCGTAATCTTGCTTGCTGGCAGTGATGATTAAACTGTTTGTGTCTTTATCCGCAGTGACTTTAACATCGCCACCAAAAATACTTTGAGCCTGTTGCGCTGGCGGAATAAAACTCGCACCACCAAGTCCGCTGCCTCCTGAACCTCCGGTGGGCTTACTGTCTTTGGCAATTCCCGACAATGTTTGCGCAATTTTCTCGGCTTCTCCATTCTTGACGTAATAAACGTAAACTCCACCATTATCGTCAGCCTTAATCTTAAAGTCGAGTTGCGATACGAGTTTTTTAACGCGCTCAATGCCCTGGGTGTTTCCCACGACAATCAAGGAATTAGTGCGGTCATCGGGAATAACCATGAAGTAAGCTGATCCAGACTGACCCTGTGTTGTACGACTTGCAGAACCTCCGAATCGAGGCACGCCGGCAGAGAATGTCCCGCCACCACCGCCTTTGGAGCTAGAGTCTTTGTTGACAATTTTATTAATGAGTTCGGCCATGTCTTTGGCCTTGGCATTATTTATTCTTAAAACAAAGAGTTTTTCCTCAAACCCTGGAACGTCCAATTGACCGATGATCTTCATCACTCGTTCAACGTTGGAACCGTAATCCGAAAGAATGATTGAGTTGGTAGAGTTAAATGGGGTCACTTCACCATCTTTAGAGTTTAGGATCCGCAACTCACGGCTCACTTGCTCCGCCGAGATGTGTTTTAAGTGAATGATTCGAGTGATCATCTGGTCGGAGTTGGGAAAGTAACTTCCAGAGTAAGTCTCGATATTATCGCGCTGTGCATTTCTGGAAGATTTAATTTTATAGAAACCACCACTCGCAACGACGGTGTATCCGTTAATAGCGAGGGCCGATAAAAAAGCCTTATAGGCTTCAGCCACCGTAATTTTAGTGGGGGCAATAATGGTGATCTTACCGCGAACCCCGGGATCAATGATAAAGTTTTTGCCCGTCAGCTCACCAATCGCTTTTATCACGTCAGTGAGTTCGGCATTATTGTAGTCAAAACTGTCAATGAGTTCGGGGAAGTTCTTATCATTGATTTCATCGACACTGGCTTGCGCCAGTTTTTCGCGTTTGTCTTTGGCTAGAAAACTGCCGGAACCTCCCGAGCTACCTCCGCCGATACTGCTGCCGCCGCTACTGGGTCGGCTTCCAAAGGAGTTGCTTGTGCCACCAAAGTCGCTGCCGCCGGGTGGTGGAGGTGGCGGAGGTGGTGGGAAATCGTTGTCTTCAAATTGAGCTCTGCCATTGGTAGAGACGAGAATTAAAGCGTAGATCATCCATGATTTTTTCATATACCACCTTAACTAATTAAAGCCTATTTAGTGATTGAGTAATCCAACGTCTCTGATTTTCCACCACGGTCGATCGAGATACTCACTTTGTCAGAGTTCTTGAGCGCGTTGTACAGCTCCATCGCTTTGGCGGGGCTGTCCACGGGTTCGCCATTGACGTTCTTTAGGACATCCATCCGTTGAAGTCCTAGTTTTTCATAAATACTACCAGGTTGATAATCTAAAATGGTGAAGCCATCGATTTCGCCCGTTTGGGGATTGCGGTGGGGAGCAGAACGCGCCTGTTGGAGGAGTGAGGCCAAATTATTGGTGTACTTAAGTACATCACTTCGTTTGAGCGCAAATTGGTTGGAGCCAACGGCTTTGACCTCTTCGTCTCCCGACGGGGTCGCCTTGCTAATGGCGGAGGAGCCCTGAAAGGAGAGTTTGCTTTTAGCTTGGATCTCAATGAACTCTAACTGATTATTGTTTAGATTACGAAAGATCACTTTATTGCGTTCAATCTTTAAGATTTCAGCCATATTTTCAATTTCCG
>JBILOD010000578.1:0-2705 GCA_044374645.1 Pseudobdellovibrionaceae bacterium
TGGACCGAATTGTTATGTCCTACCTTAATCCGTCAGAACCTGCGAGTAAAGACCTCGTAAAGAACTTTCCGATTGAAGACCTTATTCGCTATTTTCAGACCCCCAGTCCCATTGGTTCTCGCGATTTTTCAGGGATGGCAGCAATCCACTACCTTCCTCTCCTCAAAGAGGAAGCCGCATTCACTCATTTTTACAAAAGCTTTACTACGAATTTTTTGGATTTAAATTACACGTCGACAGAAATAAAAGAAGCGATCAAATTACTGAAAGAAGCGCTAATAGCACAGGTTATTGACGGTCGAGAAATCAATTTTGCTCAACTGTTCGACGATAGCCTTAGGTTAGGCTCTGACTTTTTCGCTGACTCCATCGATCTTATTCCCTTGGTCCCACAGGAAGTTCGACCGAATCTAGTGCTTGGACTCACCCGAAGACTCTTTGAAACAAATCTTTTTACAACAACCTACACAGACAATTTCCCTCCCCTGGAAAAAGAGCTAGAATCTCTATCCCATTTAGATAGTCGAGCAGAACATTTTTTGGGAATAACGGGCAGTGGTTTAGATAAACTTGAATTTGCGACCAAATATTTCCCACGCTTGTCTGATTTAGCGTCGCCGAAGGCCGCTGCCCCGATTTGCCAAAAAGCCCTTGGCGCTCTTTAATCGAAGTTTTCCAAGAACCTAGAACCTAGGACCTAGGACCTAGGACCACTGCTAAAATGATCGCCGCCCTATCTATGTTAATTTCTCAAAGTGACAAGTAAAATGCCGCAAAAATTGCGGCTGCTGAGTGATACGGTAGCCTTTCAATTCCTGAATGTGGGGTTTTAGATAGCTTGCCATTTCGATCATGTAATCCACATGACTTTGAGTGTACACGCGACGAGGCATTGCGAGCCGCACCAACTCTTTGGGGGCCGGAGTTTCCTTTCTCGTCTTTGGGTCCACGTGCCCTAGCATTACTGTGCCGACTTCGACCGAACGAATCCCAATATGCTCGTAAAGAGCCACTGACAATGACTGCCCTGGGTACTGCAACACTGGAATATGCGGTAAGGCCTTGGCGGCGTCGATATATACCGCATGACCGCCCCATGGCCGAACAGTTGGATAACCCATTTCTTCTAAAGCCCGGCCAAAGTACTCCACCGATCGTATTCGATAAGCTAAATAATTTTCGTCGAGGACTTCTTCAAGTCCCACCGCCAAGGCTTCGAGATCACGCCCAGCAAGCCCCCCATAGGTGGGAAAGCCTTCGGTGATCACCATAAGTCGACGGATTTCTTCCGCCATTGGACCATCTTGGACTGCCAGGAATCCACCAATATTTCCAAAGGCATCCTTTTTCGCACTCATCATGGCACCATCACCATAGGAGAATAATTCTTTGGCGATATCCCGCACAGAGCGATGGGCCTGACCGGGCTCACGCAATTTGATAAAATAGGCATTTTCAGCAAAGCGCGCGCAATCAATAAACAGAGGCACTTTATACTGACGACAAATGGACTTGGTCTCACGCACATTTTCAAGGGATACCGGCTGCCCGCCCACTGAATTGTTGGTGACGGTGGTAATGACAAAAGCCACTTGCCCTGGGTGTTCCTGCAAAAAATTGCGCAGGGCCACCAAATCAATATTACCCTTGAATGGTGCCTCACTGGACGAGTCCTGAGTTTCTATGCACGGCAAATCCACAGCCTTTGCACCCGAAGACTCAATGTTGGCACGCGTGGTATCGAAGTGTGTATTCCCCAAAACATACTGTCCAGGCTTGAGGGCCGCTTTCATCAATAAGTATTCAGCACCTCGCCCCTGGTGCGTCGGAATCACGTACTGTAACCCAGTAAGTTCTTGGATGGTCTTTTCAAAATGATAAAAGCTTTTTGCGCCCGCATAGGATTCGTCCGCCGTCATCATCGCCGCCCATTGGGTTGCAGACATGGCGCTTGTACCGCTGTCCGTGAGCAAATCAAAAGTAACGCTATCCGCGGGCAGAGCAAACAAATTATAATGAGCTTTGCGTAAGGCCCCTTGGCGCTGCGCCGGAGACAGTTGATACAGCGGCTCCACCATCTTGATTTTAAACGGTTCAATAATAGTTTTTGCCCTTGGCAGCTCCATATGCGTCCCCTCTCGTACTTTAATCCACCCACTCGAGGCCATCGTAACGTTGCCAGTTTCGGGCATTCAAGGAAAATCGCCAAGCGATTACGACTCCTTAACCAATTGAGACAAAGTGGAACTTTGTGAATCAGCGAAGAAAAATCCGAGTGGATTTTTCTTGAAAAACTCTAAGGATTGGCGAATTGTGAAAAGTCGCGTGCACACTCGAGATCATCAACCTCAGATAGGACATTCACCGCGCTCACTTCGGGTTTCTTGGCAACCCCCACCTGACGGGCCAATTTCGATTCGAGGACTTGATACACTTGTGATCGTTTTTTTGGATCGTAGCTCATACTCTGATCAACAAAGTCTCGCAGTTCCCTCACTTCCGCGTACAATTCTGGATCGTGTTTTTTCAGGCGTTCGAACTGCTGAAAATACTCATCCACCCCACCCATAATTTTTTGGTGATCGGCAGGATTGTCAATTAGGTGGGGAATGCTTGGATCTTTGAAGCCCCCCGAAATTTTTTCCAGTGCAACTCACGTAATAACAAGCTGAGTTGAAGATAGCCACCTGACGGTTAATTTGCGA
>JBILOD010000001.1:0-30050 GCA_044374645.1 Pseudobdellovibrionaceae bacterium
AAATAGGATGATATTTTCAATTAGGTTCCTTGGTTTGACTCCATTGTATTTGCTAGGTAGCGAGAAGTCAGAGATTTATGTAAAGGAGGTCTTCAGATGTTGGTATTTCCGAGAGCAGGAACCCTTATATTTTGTATCGCTAGTTTAATGAGTCTGAAATCATTGGCCGCGCCCTCACCAGATTGCCAGGCATGGTTTCTTGATCAAAAAATTTCACCTAAGAATCGCTCTTGTTATATCGATTGTGCCGTTGCTCCCGTTAATATGGACAATTATATGTGCCGCAATCAATGCGAGGAAATGTGCACGCCCATTGATTGCATGAATCCATCTGAAGATCAGTGTATATTCTATTCTCAATGTGTAGAATCAGATACCTCCTGCGGCGAGAGTGGCTATGCGCTCAATTATGGTGAAAAATATTGCCTGAGATTTTTAAATAACGGGGAGTTTTCCTCAAAAGGAAGGGCGTGGCGAACAAAAACAATGCTTTGTTTGCAGCAGGCGCTAGTACCAATACTTAAATCGAATAAATTCCCGATTTCTTGCGAGGATATTGAGGTAAAGGCTTTTGACACTCATGTCGGGTGCTATACCCAGGATGACGCATCTTTTTGCTGGCTGCCCAGTGAGGATTGGAAAACAATAGGTTTTAATATTATTGATCTTAAAGATGTTCTTTCTTGGAATGGAATAAAGCAGGTATCAAAGATTGCTTTTATCAAATGCCGGGAACCATTGCTAAAAAGGCTCCTTGGGAGTTCAAATTTTCAGCCAATTTCCCGCGGTATGAAAATAGAGCAGACAGAGTCAGAAGTTAAGGACATTAAAGCAAAATTAAAATTTATCGATGAACTGGAGCAGAAATGACATTTGAGCGAACTAAATTCATTTTTATCTTAAGTCACTTAGTCGTGGGAATGCTAGTTTACTTATGTTTTGCGAGTTCTTTTTCCTCTAGAGATCAATCGGAAATCCTTAGAGGTTTTATTATAACACCACTACTTTTGATGATTGTTGCCTGGCTGGTCAGTCTTAGACTTTCATCGAACTTGAAGTTTACGGTTACAACAGTCTGTCTCTCTTCATTTCTCTGGGTTTTAGCCCTTGGTTATTTTATTGAGAGTGCCGAATCGACACGTCCTTTTTGGCAAGAATTGATCCTTTCGGTGAAGTTTGCTTTTCTTGCCATGTTTATTTCAAGCCCGGTTCTGATTATTGGTGCCGTTGTGCAATTTTGGATAATCAACGCATTTCAGAAGCGCATGAGGAAATCCGCCGGAGTCGATTCATAGTCGATAGGCTGGGCTCAGTTCGAAAAAACAAAGGGACCTCTTCTAGGAGATCCCCTTGCTGATTCGGTCCTTACACAGGCAGGTGGTCTATCTTATTTGATAGAAATTTCCCGTGCGTTCTGGGCCACTTTCTTAGGAATAGTCATGGTTAATACACCATGTTCAAAGCGAGCCTCTGTTCTTTCGGCATCGACAGGCACAGGAAAAGTCATCGTGCGCGTGAACGATCCGTAGAACATTTCAGAAAAATGTGTCTTCGTATCCTTCTCTTTTTCGTCGGTTTTCTTCTCCTCCGTTCGCTCTCCCGTGATGGTCAAGCGGTTATCATGAAGATCGACCTTGATGGCATCCTTTGGAACACCAGGAAGATCAACTTTTAACATATACGCAGCCTTATCCTCTTTCACTTCGCAGCTCGGATTGAAATTGTATTTAGCCACATCGGCGCGAGCCGCAGGCCAGTCCTCGAGCATACGATCGAAAGCTTTACCAAAGGTCATCATGTCTCTAAATGGTCCGAAGTTATTTCTCCAGAGTTCTAGATTTGCCATACTTTCCTCCTTCTGTTTTTTGTTCCCTACACAAAAAGTATGTATCGAGTTTTGAATTTGGCAAGTTCATAGGTTTCAAAAAAAATACAAGTTATGCGGAAGTGCTGGTGGGCAAAAACGTCTCTTTTGCAACGCAGTGATGCTCGATTAGATTTTTTATTACTTAGGTTAGAGTCGCCTGTTTGCGGTTTTACGAAATGACCAAGGAAAGTTCATTGAGTGCCACAATTCAAGGAATGCTCTTGACCTTCGAATAGGATCGGCATGATGTTAAGGCCACAAGACAGCAAAAATCTGGAGGAGGGAATATATGAATAAAGTAATTCTATTTTTGGCAACATCTTTGTTGGCAATGGGCGCAATGGGAAAAAATCACGCGGCTGGCAAAAAGACTGGGGCTGAAGCATCTCGTACTGTAGCATCACCGACGGTTACAACCACTCGTACAACGACAACGACGTCGGTGTCTTTTGATCCTAAAGAGCTATTTGAAAGCGATAATAAGAGCGAGTTGTTTCTTTCTGTCACGCAGGCGCAAATCAATACTGGAAGCGGAGCCTCTGATTTAGAAATTGCAGGTATGTACACCTATCTGATCAAACCCCAAATCCAAGTGGGCGCCCAAATTGCTTTTGGGTCTAAGTCCTATAAAGGCGGCGGTAGTTCAAATCACTCAGACATTTATGCTTTGGGCATCTATAATTTTGTACCAGAAATTCATGAGGCGGCCTTCGCGTTTGGAGGACTTGGTTTTGGAAGTTACGCTGCAGGGGGAGCTTCTGAGTCCAAAGTTGGGGTCAAAGTAGGCGGAGGAAAGCGTTTTCCGTTGATGGATAAAGTTCAGTATGTCCCCATGGCGTGGATTCAAAAAATGGGTGAGTTTGATCCAGCATTATATTTGATGCCGGTTAATTTTTCGCTTATTTTCTGATGAGAGCCGAACGAATCAAAAAAGAAAGGCCGTTATCGATTTCGATAACGGCCTTTTTCATTTGAAGTGGTTTGATGAAGCTTTCGATCAACCTTTTAGATATGTTTCAAGGGTGCTTGCAACGGCGTCACGTTTGACAATCGCACCTTGAGCAAAATCAGGACGGCCCCCACCTTTACCACCCAATTGTTGGCTTAAGTCTTTGAGAACTTGGCCAGCATTGATACCAGGATTGATGTCCTTCGTAGCCGCTACAATGACAGGGTGTGAGTCAGTGCCTAGGCCCACAGTGACCACAAGTCCGCTCTCGATACGATTTTTGAGTTGATCCGTGATTTGGGCGAGTAGGTCGCGATCATCCACGTCAAGAGTGGCAACCACATACCGTCCTTTGGTGGCCCCTTTAGCAAAGGTTTTGGCCGATGCTAAAATCACATCAATATTGATCTGACCCTTCTTTAAATCTTTTATTTCTCTTTCAAGTCCCTTGATGGCTTGTTTCTTTTCCTCGATCCAATCAGTGATCGGAGTCGATTTAGATTCTAAGAATTGGTTCCAGGGCTCTTGTGCGCCAATGGCTTCGCGTGCTGCTTGGGCCTGTTGATAGTGCTTGCTAAGGAAATTGACTGCAACGTCACCGCTAATGGCTTCCATACGGCGAACACCGGCGCTCACTCCTGATTCCGAAACGATTTTGAAAAGGCGGATTTGGGCCGTATTAGAAATGTGAGTTCCGCCGCAAAGTTCTTGAGAAAAGTCTCCCATTTTGACCACACGAACTTCGTTGCCATATTTTTCACCAAAGAGGGCCATGGCGCCGTCTTTGATAGCTTCTTCATGGGATTTTACGACACAACTTACGCTAAGACCCTTCCCGATCTCTTCATTGACGATTGCTTCAATGGTTTGAATTTCGTCAGCGGTGAGGGATTTAGGGTGAGTAAAGTCAAAACGAAGGCGAGTCGCATCAACTAATGAACCTGCTTGAGTTACATGAGTACCAAGAGTTTTTCGGAGAGCCGCATGGAGAATGTGAGTGGCCGAGTGATTAGATGCTGTCTGGCGACGTTCGCTTTCTGCCACTTGAAACTGTAGGTCAGCACCAACTTTGAATTCGCCCGCGGTGACTTCTACATGATGTAAATAAATATCATTTTGCTTTGTCGTATTGTGAACGGTGGCTACTGCCGTTCCAGATTTGGCGTACCCTTTATCGCCGACCTGTCCGCCCCCTTCACCGTAGAAAGAGGTCTCGGTGGTGACGATAATCCCCTGATCACCAGACTTCAACTGAGTGACTTCGGCCTGCCCGTTCGAAAGACCAACAATTTTTGTTGAACAATTCAAATGGTCGTAACCAGAGAACTGAGTTGTGCCCTTATCACGAGACAGAGTGTTGCTCCATTGGATGAGGTGCGCTTCGTCGGTGGCAAGGCCCTTACCTTTCCAACTTGCTTTGGCTTTCTCACGCGCTGTTTGCATTTCAGTTTCAAAACCAGCTTCGTCAACTTGAAAGTGTTGTTCTTCTGCCATTAGGCGTGTGAGGTCCACCGGAAATCCATAGGTGTCATAAAGTTTAAAAATAATTTCGCCAGAAAGCGACTTTTTCCCTGAAGATTTAAGACGCGCGAGTTCTGCATTAAGAAGTTCGGTGCCTTGATCTAAAGTCTGAATGAAACGATTTTCTTCGTCTTGCACAACATTGAGCACATAGTCTTTGCGTTCGCGGAGCTCCGGATAAAACCCACCCATTTCATTAACGAGGGTGTTGATCATCGAAGGGAAGAACGATGCGGTTGGTGAAAGTTTACGCTGATAACGAAGGGCACGGCGGAGAATGCGACGGAGAACATAACCACGACCTTCATTGCTCGGTACGGCTCCGTCAGTCAGTAAGAAGGAAACCGCTCGAGTGTGATCTGCTAACACTCGCAGGGCTGCGAGCTTTTCGTTGAGTTCAACGTTTGGTGTGCCTTTGTATTGGTGGTGCACAAGCTCGGCTAAATTACTTTCATTCGGAATCAATCGAAGTGCCGAATCAATGAGTGGAGTGAACATATCCGTATCGTAGTTATTGATTTTTCCTTGCATGACAGCGCAAAGACGCTCTAGGCCTGAACCTGTATCAACGGATGGCTTTGGAAGTGGTTCCATGACTCCCGGTGATTTTTCAAAAAACTGCATCATCACCAAGTTCCAGATTTCTACATAGCGATCACCACCGCTTAAAATACCTTTATAGGCATCTGTTTCAGGGCCTGCTTTTTCGCCATGATCATAGAAAATTTCTGTGCAAGGTCCACATGGTCCGGTTTCGCCCATGCGCCAAAAGTTATCTTTTTCACCAAAGCGAAAAATACGATTGCGGGGTACGCCCTCTTGTTTGTGCCAAATCTCTTCAGCTTCGTCATCATTCTGAAAAACCGTGACGTACAGTCGATCTTTGGGAATTCCCAACTCTTTGGTCAGAAGCTCCCAGGCATAGTGAATCGCTTCTTTTTTAAAGTAATCACCAAAAGAAAAGTTACCGAGCATTTCAAAAAACGTGTGGTGTCGAGCGGTGAAACCAACGTTCTCAAGATCATTGTGTTTTCCGCCGGCGCGTACACATTTTTGGGAAGACACCGCACGCACGTAATCACGTTGTTCAAGTCCTAGAAATAAATTTTTAAATTGGTTCATGCCGGCGTTGGTAAAAAGCAGAGTGGGATCTTTCTCAGGAATGAGAGAAGAACTGCTCACTGCCGTATGCTGGTTCTTTTTGAAATAGTCGATAAATCGGGCTCTAACATCAGAGCTCTTCATTGTTTCTAAGTTTTTCATAGATGACAGTCCTTACTATATCTAGAGGGAATCCCCGAGTTATTAATTGCCGGCCAATTTTTTCTCGTGCGGCTCGGTCTAATGTAGCACTTCTTTTGGCCCGTTGCCGAGCAAACTCCAGAGCTTTATGCAGCTCGGTATCTTTGTCAAATACCTCAATAGGGGGAAGTCCGCGTTTCTTGAGGTATTGCAGAACATAGTGCCGCCCCTTTCCCCGTTGTAGGAGTTGTTGTGCGAGCATCTGGCTCAACTCTTGAGGGGGGCGAATGTAACGACGTTCTTCTGCCCATTGAATAGTCTTATCAATGATGATTGGGTCAAAGTCCTTTTTCGCAAGTTTCTGGCGAAGCTCTTTGACACTATAATCCCGTCGACTGAGCATATCGATGAGCTTGTTAAGACAGTTGCGAAATACCTGATCAGTTGGGTTGTTGGTCATTGGAAATCCTTCCGTCCCGTTGTATCACAGGATATGTTGGTTGCAAAAGAGCAGAAGGAGTTTTCATGCTGATGAACATTGCGACATTATTTGGCGTTGGGCGAATTTCGAAGGCTCCCGGAACCTGGGGAAGTTTGGCAACATTGCCGCTTTGTTATTTTCTTCTCAAACTTGGACCTTTTATTTATATGGGGGCCACTTTGGCGATTGCCATTCTGGCTATTGCTGCGGCTGAGCATTTTGAGCGACAAAGTCAGCAACATGATTCTAAAGAGATTGTGATTGATGAAACGGCGGGAATGCTTGTGACAATGACCTGGCTCCCTCTCACTTGGCAGTCATTCGTGGTGGGATTTATGGTGTTTCGTTTTTTTGATATCTTAAAACCATTTCCTATCAGTTATTTTGATAAGAAAGTACCAGGGGGATTTGGCGTTGTGGCCGATGATCTTGTTGCCGGAATTCTGGGCAATGTGGTGCTTCAATTGATGCTCCAGCACACCGCTTGGTTGGGCGTGCAGATTCAAAATTTAGGGTGAGTTTTTGCCATGACTGATAAACAAAAAGCATTGACTAGTGAATTTTTGGAATTAGCGCGCCGCAAAAATATTACTTGTGGATTCGCTGAAAGCTGTACGGGAGGGCTTTTATCCTCCTGGATTACCAGCTTTCCCGGTGTGTCAGAGTTTTTTATCGGTTCTGTTGTGAGTTATTCCAATGCCGTTAAGCAAGAAGTCTTGCAGGTTCATAGAACTACGTTAGACAATCATGGCGCCGTGAGTGCCCCAACAGCAAAGGAAATGCTGGCTGGCGTCCGCCAGTTATTAAAGGTGGATGTGGCTGCCGCGATTACCGGAATTGCAGGCCCGACCGGCGGAACTCCAGAAAAACCAGTGGGTCTTGTGTTTGTTGCGACGGGCGGTCCAGGGTTTGAAAGGGTTGAACGATTACAATTAATAGGGGATCGATTGACCATTCAATCTCAGAGCTGCGAACGCGCTCTAGAACTGATGATCGAAGGTCTTCAAAATTCATAACTAAGGAGAAGAGCATGTCTAACTTAAACACGGAAAGATCCAAAGCTTTGGATCTTGCGGTTTCCACTATCGAAAAACAATTCGGTAAAGGTTCCATCATGAGATTGGGAGCCAATGATAGCTTGGTGAAAGATGTTGATGTCATCAGCACAGGATCATTGAGTCTTGATGTGGGCTTAGGAATCGGTGGATTGCCTCGTGGCCGTATCGTGGAAATTTATGGACCAGAAAGTTCTGGTAAAACAACTTTAGCATTGTCAGTGATCGCTGAAGCTCAGAAAAAAGGTGGCGTGGTAGCATTTGTGGATGCAGAGCATGCTCTTGATGTGGGTTATGCACGCAAACTTGGTGTGAACACTGCAGACCTCTTAATTTCTCAGCCAGACACTGGTGAACAAGCTCTCGAAATCACTGAAACGCTTGTACGTTCAGGCGCTGTTGACGTATTGGTCGTCGACTCCGTAGCAGCTTTGGTGCCACGCGCGGAACTTGAAGGCGACATGGGCGACAGCCACATGGGCTTGCAAGCTCGTTTGATGTCACAAGCTCTTCGTAAATTAACAGCCGCGATCAATCGCAGCAAAACCTTGGTGATCTTCATCAACCAAATTCGTATGAAAATTGGCGTGATGTTTGGTAACCCAGAAACCACCACTGGTGGTAACGCCTTGAAGTTCTATGCGTCAGTACGTTTGGATGTACGTCGTGTGGGTTCAATTAAACAAGGTGAAGATGTGATTGGTAGCCGTACTGCGGTTAAAGTGGTAAAAAACAAAATGGCGCCTCCATTTGCAAAAGTGGAATTCGATTTGATGTACGGCGAAGGTATTTCTGCCGAAGGTGATGTGTTGGATCTCGCTGTGGCGGCCAACTTGGTTGATAAATCAGGTGCATGGTTCAGCGTTAATGGCGAGCGCATGGGACAGGGGCGCGATCAGGCGAAAACCTTCTTGCATGAACACCCGGAAATCATGAAGGACTTGCGTGAGAAAATCTTGGCGTCTAAAGGCATTGGTCAATTGTTGTTGAGCAATGACGTTGAGGCAGAAGCTGAAGACGATGTTGACGATGCGGGTGAAGAAACTGCCGCTGCGTCAAAGAAAACAAAGAAAGCAGCGAAGCACTAATTCGCTAGCAATTTCTTGCAGAGAATTTGGTTTTAACAAATAAAAAAGCCTTGGTTTCCCACCAAGGCTTTTTTATTAGGGATTGAGTTCTAACGAGCAGCGATTGAAAAGGTATTTCACTTCGTCATTAATTGTTAACTGAAAACCAGATGCCACAGATGATTTTTGAACCGCCTCCGATAAGATCTGAGTTAATATGGGCGACAATCGCTTCATGGTTCCAACCTTCACTTCGAGTCCATGCTCACCCGTATACGTTACACCTGAGGCTGGGTTGTGAAATGTATCTGTCACAATGGTATGTACGGCACTTTTTGGATGAAGTTGCTGAAAAGTTTTTGCGAGACCAATTTGGTTTTCAACGGAAACCATGGGATCATTGGTGCCTGCGATAAATGTTAATTTGGGTATAGGTTCGTTTTCCCGACTATCAACAAATTGCGATGCAAAACCCATTTCGCTAAAAATAGCAGGTTCTGCATCATAAGCTAAGTCATCCTTTAACCCTGATTTAGAAGATAAATAGTCCTCTTCCAACGCTCGCCAAGCTTTGAAGGCCTCTGGACGATGATCGACGGGCCCCATAACTAAAACCTGATTGATGCGAGCAAATACATCGCGAAATGACCCGTCGTTGAGGTAGCGATGAAAAGCCTCAAGAAAAACAGCAGAACCGGTTGATCGGGTGGCAATCACCAGCGGCACCTGTTCATTAGCATTCGTAGCCTGTTGGGCATGACGAATAGCTGAGACCATCCAATTTACCTGTTCATTGGTTGATCGATAATTGCCGACAATTTTTAATCGTTCAGAAATTGTTAAATCATCATGAAAATAGAGAGGATTTTGAAAGCCTAAAGGTAAAAACCCTTCTTTAATGGCCTTCTTTGCTAGAGGCTCTGTGGAAGCGGCAATTCCAAAGTTACTGGTCTTTGCACCTAACCCGGCAAACATTATTAAGATTCCTTTGGATTTTTCTGGAATTTCAATCGGTCTCATCATTGTGGTATGTAGTTCTGGAACTTCAACTTCACCGAGTAGAGGATCTACCTTATTTTGAATGATCACCGGCCTTAGTGTTTCTGCAATTGAAGTTGAACTAATAGAAAATGCCAAGGAGATAATTAATCCTTGCACACTTATTTTTTTCATTGGAACTCCTTTGGTTCTTGCGCATCCAGATTTCTAACTTTTGTTGGCATTAAGGTGTCTATTCCATTACTGAGCATATTCCTATGCCCTTTGGAACTAGCAAATTGCTAAAGTCGTGCCACTTTTTAGATAAAAAACCTCCACCTCATTGAGGTCTGGCTATTTATTAGCGATCAATTCAATGACGGTTGTTGAGTCTTTGGACATTTGAACGAAAGTTGGACGAAAAATGCAAGCCAATGGAAACGCTCAGTCACTTCAATGAATTCCATATGTGTTTGCTTAAGAGCATTTTGGCGCCAGGTATCTTCGCTCACGAAAAGTGTGTTGGAAGATTTGAAATCTAAAGTGTTTCATATTGAGATATTTCTACGGAATGGAGCAATCCAATAGTGCTGATTTTACCTAAAAATGACAAACCAGAGATCGTTTGGTGACGCAAACAAATTCAGTCGATCGTAGAGTTTAGTTATCACTGATCGTATCTTCCTTTTCAAGCGACAGAGTGCCTAAGCGCAAACTGAACACTTTAAAGACTATTTTAAACGAGGAGATTTTCATGAGCCACCAAGGCCTAAAAGAAAAAACATATAGAAAACGAGTCTTACTGCTTCTGCTCGTAAACGATCGTCAAGGTAAGATCGAGACCGTTTCCATGTAATTAACAGTTTAAGTTGAAGGAGGTGTTATTATGAAAAAACAAACAAGAACAATTTACATTAAAAGACTCTTAGTCATTGGCATGGCTATCTCTGTGTCAATGGGGCTGTCCATATGTTCGGAGGCGGCACCAAAGAGGCACCATCTCAGTATGGTGGGGTCACCCATTTTTGAGGGGCTAACGAGCGAGCAAATTAATGTGAGGGCACAGTTTTTGGCAAAACAACATGAATCAGGGGTCTTATTCCATCAAAATAAGCTGGCGGGGCAAATTGTCTATGCAGAATGGGATAAGAAGAGTTCAGTCGGGCGTTATCTCGGGCATCATTATCATAAAACGACAGATGGGGATGTCATTGTGAATTCATTTCCGATTTCTGAAACCTACCAGACATTGAAACTCAAGGGTATTGAGACTAGAGGGTCGAATCCTATGCGAGTACAATTAGAGCGAGGAGGCATCGGTAATTCTCCGCGGATCAATAGGATGTTTGATACCTATCAATATGAAAATAGAGCCAAAAATCAAACAGAACCCTTGTTGCTTGAAAAGATTTATGAATTTCCAGGGAGGCTGAGGGCCAGCCTTACGCACCAAATAACTATTGGTTTCAATAGGCAAGGAGATATTTCATTCAAGTTAGTTGATCGTGAAGAATCAGATTGGAAAAAAGAAATAGACATAGCTCAGATTACGGTGTCGAATCCTGGGGGATCCATAGGCATAGGCAAACCCCCAAAATACGTGCCGGTCGACGTAGTCATTGATGAAACCAACCCTTATCAATTTTCTGTTTATTATAGCAATGGGCAGTATCGGACCTTTCGCTTCGATGAAGAGGCAAAGGAAAATAAAATATCTCAGCTTGGTACGGTTGAGTTTCGAGCAGGCGAACTTCAACAAATGAGAGGGCAGGTTGAAGTGTTTCCAGCAAAGGGTACCACCGTCACGGATGGTTCTCCTATTGTAAGCCTTGGTGGGCGCCGAAAAGCGCGGTCTCAAAAAAGCTCAGGTGACGCTTCGAACGCCGAGATTCAAGGATCCTCATATCGAAAGTCTTCAAGTGCGCTTTCTGACTCAGTGCCAGAGACAGGAGCAGACCAAACGGGAGCTTTTTAATTTATAGATTTTCAATAAAGAGGAGTTTAAAATGAAACAGGCAACGAAAATAACGATGATGGGTAAACAACACCAGTTTGCGATGTTCGCCTTCTTAATGATTACGACAGCTGTCAGCTCGGGCTACGCTAAACCCAAGGATGGCTTTTTAGGTCAATCCCAAAATCTTCATCCATTAGCTAAGTTAGAGCAAAATCGCTTTCGAGAGAAAGTTCTCAATGCGGAGCAAAATGGTTGGGTGGTAGGTGAGGTCTCGAGTTCAAGAGCTACGGTTTTTGAACCTTCAAATGGTGAATCGAAAGGCTTGATTCATCACTTCGAAACGACACCCGAGGGAAAAGCAATTGTGGCCGATGTGCCGGCGCAGCTTGGCGATGGAATGATTCCTGTGAAATTTGTTTATCGAGATGGGACTGGTGCCTTTAAGCTCAAAGGCAAATTGGACCAGGACGATTCGATCATTCGGGTTGATGAGGTACTCAAACCCATTCAGAACGGGCAGGGACAAGTCATGATGGTACCTACCGCCCGACATCACGATGTGCTTGATAAAGCCACTGGAATTGAAAAGGGCAATTCTTATTTCGTTGATTCCGAGAATGGTAATCTGACCATTGTATCAAGTACCGATAAATACTATTGGGACGGAAGCAGTGTACATAGGATTGATGAGTCCTCAACGATACCCAACCTAAGTCATAAAAATGGGCAACCAAGGTCCTATCCAATTTCGTTCTCAATGATTCAAGATGATAATACAATAACTATTCAATATAGTGATGGATGGTTTCGCGAGTTTCGAAAAGTGAACAAAGATGGAAAACCGACATGGGTGCTTTCCCATGAAGACATTGAAGTTCGTTTTTTAAATGGTCATCGTGGGACTTTGAAGACCTATCAACCCTATGGTGTAATTCTTCAAGAGGGCGAGTCTTTTGCAAACCTGGGCGGTGCTCGAAAGAAAGTGAATAACTTCAAGTAAGCGGACGGAGATTCATCTGCAGACGAAGGTGGTGATTTTGGTGGGAGATGACAATGTCAATGACGGCGTTGAGTTCGAAACCTATTGATTGAGGCGGTAGGTATACTGAATAGGTACACCTCTATTTGGATTATACGCTAGCCCTTTTTTTACTGTGCACCCTGTAGAGCGAGGGAAAGATGAAGTGGAAGGACCATGTCAAGCCCTTCCATGATACAACTGGCCTGGGGGGCATTTGCTTTCATCCAATCATGATCTTTGAGTTCGTCGCATTCTTTCGGCATTCCGCCTTTAAAAGTTTGGTCAAACTGCATGAACCCGATCTCTTTAGGCACATGGGAACCCAGTTCGTTGATGTTTCCATAGCGCCTCCGCTTGACTAATCCAGGTTCTTTATTTGGCTCCTGTAAATCAAAGCAGGTCTTTAAGACATTCCACCCCGCGCTGGGGGTACTCGCTAAACCTTCAGCGCCGAGTCCAAGGCCCAAGGCCTTTTTTAGGTCGCGCACCATTGAACCTGACGATTTAACCTCCGGTATAAACTGAGCGGCGAGACCCTTCATTCGTAAACCACTGAGTAGTTTATAGAGCAATGCGCCCTCACCAGCCGATTTGACCGCCATATCCAGAAGCTCTCCCTTGAGGTTTGGCTCATGTTGCGAAAATAGGCACGCCGCGCCGTTGGATAATCTTTCTTGGTTCACTAAGGTCTCTTTAACACCTTTGGTAAATTCTTTGGCATTGAGCAAGTCATGGTCACTTAAGGTTTGCCAAACTGTATCGTCGTTGTAAATAAAATCAATTTGATTTTCAGATAATTCATAAATGTCATTTTTTGGGTCTTTGACCGCAAGAAGTTTAGAGTTAACTTCTGATCGAGCGGCCGAGATCTTTCGAAGTTCAAGATTTATATTCTGATTGAGGCGTCCTTCACATCCCCAATCGATGTTTTCCCAAGTGTCTAATTTATCGAGGAGGATGTCCTCGTCTGTCATAGGGCGACTTTGAATAGACCCGTCGCTTTTTGATTCCAGATAAACAATATCTTGGCGATTCTTCGTCACTGAATTAAAAAGCTCCTCCGTTGCAACAACAGGAACTCCAAGCTGAAAAATAGGGATTGAAGTGTATAGAAGATCCAGTTTTTCTTTCCCACAAAACTGATTGAGTTTTTCTTTGCTTATCTTATGGCCGTTTCGCCAAGTGCCCTCCTTAATTAACTTTTTGAAAGTGGCATCGGCTTCAAAATCGGGTATTTCAGGGTAGTTTTGATAAATATTAGAACGGAGATTGAGAACCTCTTTACAGGCGGTATAGAGGAGTTTTGCTTTTCGTTGCCGTACCCAGTTAATGAAGAGATAGTTCTTCCATGAGTTACAGGTTTTATTCAGTGGATCGTCGTTTTCGCGCTTTTTGAATTCTGGCGGTTTTTGCAGTTCTGTGATTTGCGCCGCCAAACACCGGTTTTTTTTAAATTGCAAGCGCGCGGCCTCTTGGTAAACAAGCCAATCAAAGGCGTCATGGCCTATTTCTGACAGTTGTTGGTCATTGAGAGCCTTAATCTTTGAGCAGTGTTCTGGCACCGAGCGAATTTCACTGACAGAAACATCCCAACAGTATTGTCTCTTTTCAATTTGATTGACCGCGGTAGCTATGGCGCCATTTTTAGCCAAACCGTTAACGCTAGAAAAGAGGCCCAAAATAAAGAGAAGGTGTTTTTTTCGAGCGCTAATAAGTGAGGTCATGGATTGATGTTAGACTTCAATGAAAGTGTCTGCAACGGAATTCCAAATATCGTGGGCATTGAATGCCTATAGCCGAATAAGAATCCGGATATCAGCGCAATCGTTCCAGAACTTTAGAGAATTCCTTTTGTGTTTGCTCAAGAGCATTCTGGCGCCAGGCACTGTCTGTTGGGTAAAACATTTCGACAAAGAGAGTTTTTGCTGATTGTTCGGAATTAGCGTCAGCATATCCAAACTGATGCCCTTGGTTTTCAATGATTAAACGGTATAAGGAATCGATTGACCCGGTTAAGGTTTGCGAGTCAAGCGTGCCATACTCAAAAGCAACACCAATTGCCTTTTTGGCACTAAAGTGTTTCACAAATCCACTCACGTTGTCTCCTGTGGTTTGATAGAATTCGCTGCTATCACCGAAGTCGATCAGCGTTGGAGAAAATAAATTCTGTAGAGACTTAGATTGTTCTGATTCCGAAGAATTAGATAGAAGATGCAATTGACCCCGCTTGCCATAGCCGGTATGTAGGTCGATCAATAACAGACGTTCATGAAGACTGCCAAAGTGATTCCAAAGATTTGTTAAAGCCATGATTTGTGGCTCCATTTTTTGTCCACCGAAGTATATTCCTTCTGGAAAAGCATATTGTCCACGAAGGAGCGTGCGTTTTAGGGTGTCCTTGGAATGCTTGATGATGTGATAAGCGGTGCTGAGGTAGAACTTAATTTTAGAAAGAACGCCCAAGTCGAGCGGTTCTTTGGGGTTCAAATAGTCTTTGAGAACAATGTAGCCATCGTTAACCGTCAGGTAACCTGAGGGGTTGTCAAAGAGGTTTCGATTGAGATCGACGTTGTTTTGGTTCACACGGCGATTTCTTGAAAAACCGTCAGCATTAATTCCATGAATGAAAAGAAAATTGAGATGTTTAATGGGTGATTTTTTAAATGACTTCAAAAGGTAACATTGAATAGCGCTCCCAACATGCCCCTCAACCCCGTGCATTCCAGACTGTATAATTACTAAAGGTGCCTTTGAATCATTGATCATATAAAGAAAATCAATGCTCACTCCAGATATATTTTCGACACCCATCTGATTTTTAGAATTGGCAGAAATAAATTCCTTGGCTAGCGAAAGGAATTGTTCTTGCGCTTCATGATAGGATTTCTTGAAACAGCTTAGGTCTTCAGGGTTGGCATATATAAATTTATTGAACATAGTTATGATTCCAAAGGTGATGATGGTAAGAGCTAAATTTCGCATGAACTCTTCTCCTAAAGTTCTTTGAGTGTTACACAAAGAATATTAGTATAAAAGAATAAAGATCACTCAAAGCCAATTGAGTTGATCAAGTAACATGGAACTTCGATTATCATCGAACGAGAAAAAGGCGGTTGTCTGTGGTCCATCTACCTAACTGAGTCGAGATTCTGCATTTTGGGTTGAATAGTCCTAGGGGACGCAATAGACTTTGTGCATGAAAATCCTTATTATTTTAATTTTTCTGGTAGTTGGCACTTTCTCTATTGCCTTTTTGAGCTATGATTTTCCGAAAGGACTTTCTTTTGGTCAAAAGATTGAGATTTTGAGGTTTGGGCATACAGATTTCGTAATTGGTGACACTCCAGTGGTAGATCAAATTAGAATTTTTGCAACCTATACAGATAACAGTGATCATAATTTTGAGATCAAATTCAATTTTGACAGTAAGAATTTAAGAGTCGACAATATGAAAGAACCTAGGCATGCGCTTAACAATTGTGTGGTTAGTCCTGAGCTTAGTTTTCGTTTTAAAAAAGCATTTGCCAGAAGCACATTGTGCAGACAAATTACCACCTATAAGGGTCCCCTTTGTGAAATGATGCCTAAACCGGAATTTTACATTGAGAACGAAAAGACTGGATTTTCCTTTGGTTATTTTCGTCCTGATTGTGCCACTTCAGGAAAGTTTCTTTGTGGAGATGGCGATTTGATTTTGGAGAGACTTATTGAAGAATTGTTGTTTGAAATATCAAGTTCATGCTTAAGGGGAGGCCAATTGAGGTTGCAATTGTGAAGCTTACTCAAGCTTGCTACCGTTCAATAGCAAAGGCCACTTGGTCGGTGTGCCCTTGTTCATCAGTACAGAGTAGGTCATGGTCTCCTACCGGTACGGTAAACGAGGGGGTGATTGCAAAGGTATCGATTCCTAAGGGTTTTCCATTTAGATAACAATGCCATCCCGAACTCAGTCCTGAAATTTTTAATTTAAGCGGCAGAGTCATTAATTCTTTTTTAGTTTTGGGGTCGAGTGTTTTAACGCCTGCATGCAACCAGTAGGTTTTGGGTTCGGGGGTGAGAATAAAGACTTTCCCCTTTTCGGCGGTTTTGGTTCGGCATTGGCTGCTAAATCGGGGCGCCATCTCGATGGAAGGGAGATTGTTGCTGGCCCAGAAACGTACGTCAGCAGGAAGTGATAGAAAGCTGCGAAGCTTTGGTTTCATGGTAGGTTGTTCGCAATCTTTGTTAATGCGTAAATTGGTTTTTTCATCCACTAAAATTTCATCGTGATAGGGGCACCGTTTATGAACTGGGAGTCCTTTCACGGCCATAGTGAGTTTGCGATGAGGACAATGCGGACCAGCGGGGAGACCAGAAAATGCACACACCTCTACTTGTTCAGTGTGACGATGGTTCCATTGATGAAGTGGCTCTTTGTCGATATTGCGAATTCTGGAAAATGCATCGAAGAGGATTGGAGCGGAGACTTCGGGGCCAACGAGTGCGGGAGCTGGTGCATAATCTAAATTACCAAGCCAGACTGCGATCGTATAGCGAGCGGTAAAACCGATGGCCCATGCATCGCGGTTACCTTGAGAGGTTCCGGTCTTCCAACGAATGTCCGATTGCTTTAAATAACTAGGATCGATGGCAAAATCAGGGCGGCCACGAATAGCTAAGGCATCTCGAGTGAGTTCTACAGCTCCAGGATGAAGCCATTGCCACTCGTCCCTCGATGGCTCATTACGCAACCAGCGTATGGGTTTAATTTTTCCATCTCGTGCGAGAGCACGATAAAGCATCAATAAATCCCACTGTGTCGTCTCCAGGCCGCCAATGGCGATCGACAATCCTAGTTTATCTCGGGTGAGAGACGACCGCATGCCGGAATTTAATAGGAATGTCAAAAAACCATCGATGCCATGATCTCGCAGTTGTTTTACCCAGGGCACATTGAGTGAATTTGATAAGGCGAGCTGGGCTTCGACCAAACCCGAAAACTGCCCATCGTAATTTTTGGGTTCGTAGCCTTCGACATCAATTGGCACATCTTCAAGGAGAGTGGCTGGGAGCATTTGGCCAGCCTCAATAAGGCGGGCAAAAATAAAGGGTTTTAGTAAACTTCCAGTGGAGCGAAAGGTGTTAAAGCCAGTCATTTTTTGGTTGTCACTTGAACGGTAAAAATCGAAATTACCAATCGCGGCTCGCAACTCACCACTTGGATTGTCCAGTACTAAAACACTCACATTAAGAATTCCTTTGGCTCGCAGAGAAGCTTCACTGTGATGAATCAGGTCTTCGATGGAACTCTGAATTTGATAGTCGAGAGTTGTTTGAATATTGAAACTGGTGTTGGAAGGTTGTTTAGCGGGAACTAAATCACTAAGATGTTCGGCATGACTTTCGAAGCTGGATCGCCATTCAGGGATAGGAGAGGTCAATGCCTGATCTCGATCCTCCGCCGAAATAACATCACATGCTAAGAGACGATCAAGGACTTGCGCGCGTTTGGTTTCTAAGGAACTAACGCTCTTCCGATCCCATCGATGAGGGGACTGGGGTAGTAACAAGAGAAAAGCCAACTCCCCCGGTGCAAGAAATTTCGAAGGCTTTTTGAAGTAGCGATAACTGGCAGCTTCTAGGCCTTCAATATTGGCTCCGAAGGGTGCGTACGTTAAATATAAGTCCAAAATTTCGCTTTTGCTCAGTTGTGCTTCAAGCTGCAACGCCCGCAGTGCCTCTATGATTTTAGAACTGAGAGTTCGTTTTTTTGGCTCGAGCAGTCGAGCCACTTGCATCGTCAGTGTGGATCCACCTGACAGTACACGTCCACTCTGGAGATTTTGCCCCAAAGCCCGAGCCAAGGCGATAGGATCAACACCCCAGTGCCACAGAAAGCGTTTGTCCTCGAGACACATAAGCGATTGAGTGATCAGTGGAGGAAGAGATCTGGTTTCAGTGGCAAAACGCCACTTCTGATCTTCAGAGAGATAGGCTCGGAGAAGTTTACCGTCTTTAGAAAGTATCACTCTGGAATAGGAAATAACGCGGGCCCCTTTTGGCAAAGGCACCAAAAAGGGAGCGAGAATTCCAGCTAATACAAGAACTAGAACAAACCTTCGGCTTTGTTTGGCGTTAATCCAAGATTTGAATTTGCAAATCCTGGTCATAATCAAACATCGAAGGTTCATACATTGCTTCAATAAAACTTGCAGGTGCAACATAAGATCCTTTGGTAACAGCTCTAACAGAGTAGTAAATGACCGCCGTTTGTCGGCTGGTAAGGGTTCCAAATACCTGAATTCGGTCATCGCGTAGGTCTTGGTATTCGGGAGTAAACACATCTTTTAGCCAGCTCAGTTCTTCGTTTTCTTTAATGCGCGGATTTTCAATTTCAAAGCCAGCGGGAAGACGGTCGACAATGGCCAGGTTAGACAATTTCGTGTGGGAATTGTTTCGGATGGTGAGAGCAACCACAAAGGTATCACCCCGTTTGATGGTAGAAGGAGTGATGGCCGTTCCATTCTTTTGGTAAAAAGAACGACTAATCTCGAGGGTCTTGTTATTGCTCACCGGAGGCGTCTTAGTGTAGCCAGTGGCCTTTACATAGAGATACAACCCGGCTCCCTTGGGAGCGTCAATCAAATTGATTTTCGAGCCTCCGTTCATTGGGCCAACAAATGAGAATCCCGGATATCCCATCATCTCGATGGACTTAGTGATCTTCTTGCCGTTCCAAACCAACTGAGTCTTGGCCAGGGTTTTTGGGTCGACCTTTTTCGCATTTTGCAAACGTTTGCTAAGGCCAATCATTGCCCAAGCAATGTCCTGAGTGGAGTAGTAGTAATTCTGTTTAGAGAGCTCTGCTGCGACTCTGGTGGCAAGGATGCCATTCGCTGGGTGATCAGGGAGAAGATCTTGCAAAATAGCAAGTCTCATTCCGTCCGATCGTAAGGGCGACCAATAGGTGTAGGCATAATCTCGTTCGCCACTGAATGAGGCAGAAAACAAATTTTCATTTCCAAGAATCGACAAAGTGTCTTTGTCACCGAGCAATTTCGCCGTGGCAGTCATCAAGAACATATTTTCCGCGATCATTCCATCGCCGACATAGGAACCATTTTTTATTGGCAGGTCGGCTTTACCATTCTTGGCGGCCGTACGGAGTTCAGGAGTCACTGCTTTTCCAGCCTTGGCCAAAACAAAAAGTGCAAGTGGGATTGCTCCTTCATTATAGCGAGCTCGTGCAAATCCATAGGGCGATTCACGCACAAAATTTAAAAGGTAAGTGAGGGCCGAATCTAGAGCGGTTGTGGAAACTTCAAAACCTAATTTTTTGGCTTCAAGTAACATGTAAGTGGCATAGGCAGTGCCCCATGGATTTGGGTTGGTATCACCGGGCCAGTAGGCAAAACCTCCAGAAACCGTTTGCATGCTGAGGATGCGCGTGATGCCTCGGTAGACCATATCATTGAGGTTGCTGTAATGTTTATCGTTCTTAGTCGTAATCCAAGGTAACAGTGCTCCCATCGACAAAAGTGGCATTGTAGAAGAGGTTGTTTGCTCGATACATCCATAGGGATAGTGGATCAAGGAAGTAAGATGTCCGAGTTGGTCTAAATAAGGTAAGTTTGATACGGTCGCTTCTAAGCGCAAGTAATCAGAACGCCAGTTACCAGGCAACCACTGACCGAGGTTCGACTCTTTGTCTGCGGGCAAGGCGAGTCTCACCATTTGTTCCACGCCCGCTGGTTTGAGCGGTAATTCAAATTTTTCCTCCGACATCAATTTTCCATTTTCAGACTGCGCCTTGATATTGAAAACCGCTGTATTGATGACTCCCTTGACTTCAGCCTCGAAAAGACTGGTTTTTTGTTGCTCATTCGTGAGCGTAAAAGACTGCTCGCGTTTTGCGACCGTGACATTGCTGTCCGTGCTGACTTGGACTTTTACGGTTTGCGGTTGTCCGCTCAGATTAGTGATGGTGGCCGGAAAACTAAATTTGTCACCTTGAGTGAGAAAACGGGGCAAAGTCGATTGCAACACGAGTGGATCGCGCACAGTCATTTCGCTGAAACTGGAACCGATGCGGGATTTGCTGCTCGCGACGACCATCAGGCGAAGTTTGCCCTGAAAGCTGGGTAGGGTTATCGAGACATTGGCCTTGCCATTGGCGTCGGATAATATTTTGGGAAACCAGTAGGCCACTAGAGTCACCGGCATGGTCTTGTTTTTAGCGCCACCACTTTCGTCGCCGCCTGGAGTTTTACCGTTGCCACTGTAGGCCACAGTCCAACCTAATGTTTCTGCAGAATTGACGCCCATTCGACGAGGCTCAAAGAAACGTCGTACCGGGTCTGGCGAAGTGAAATTTGTCATTTGTAAAATGCCTTCGTCGACCGCAGCCAAAACATACTCAGCCGGAGTGTTTTGGGCGTTCTCAATTGAAATCGCAACTGTTTTACGGCTTTCACTGAGCTCGGGGTGAACGAGTTTCACGTTTAAGCGATGGGTGCTAGAGATGACATTGACCGACTTGGCTCCCCAAGCTCGTGCGGGAATCCAGCGATTGGAGTTTTTTTCGTAGGGTCGCTTAAGCAGTAGCGCTGATACATACACATTTGGAATAACATTCGGGACTTTGAAATTTGCCGTCACGGGCCCAGGCTTATCGATGTCGATCCATTTAGTCTCAATGACTCGATCGGTTTCTAGCGTAAACAGTATGCGCCCAGAGAACGGAGCTGTGACCATGGCTTTAAGATCGTCACCGGGACTGAGTTCTGTGGCAGAAACTTCGACTTTGAGTTGTTCGGGCTGCGGAGCGCGAGATCCACTTGCCGCAACGGCAGAATCATCATACCACCAACCGAGAGAGCCAGCATTGAGGTCCGCAGTGTAGCCAGTTTTTGTGTCGACGGCCCGGACGATCCAATCACCCCAATCTTGGGTGACACGAAGGGATTCAGAAAAGCTTCCATCCGTTGAGTCGATGGTTTTTTCGACTCCTGCCGGTGAAATCAATTCTTCGACTTTCCAGGAGTCACCATCATACTCGCCACGATCGTAGGCATAGTACCATTGCTCTGTTCGACGAAACAATTTGATTTGAATTTTCATTGGGCGCTTTAGTTGATCACCTTTGTAGTTGAAGAGCTTCCCCTCGAAAAAAATGGTGTGGTCTTGTTTATTCTTAAGTTTAATTCCTATTAACCCGTCAGTGGCTCCTACATAGGCGAAGGCACTCTTTGTACTCACGCGTGCACTTCCGGCTTCAGACACCTCGACTTTCGATTTCAATTCGTAAGTTTCGGGAAGTTTGTTGGTGCCAAGTGTTCCCATATCACAATTGCTTTGTCCACCACCAGTGGGATTCAGTGTTCCTTCGTTGGCTTGTAAATTGATCGGGTTCTTGGACTCTTTACCATAAATACCAGTGGCATAGTCGGGGTTTTTAGGGATGGTGGTGAAAGCCGGCTTCATCCAACAGCTGGTGGTGAAACGGCCTTGGGCCACCGGGGGACCGAATAAATAGTTCGCCTGAATATCAAATAGAACTGATTTAGGATTAACCACAAACTCTTGTGTGGGCTTCATTTTGACGCCGATTCGTTCAGGAACGAATTCTTCAACTAAAAAACTCATATCATGTAGGACCCGGTCGCCTGAAGCCACAGTCACTGTATACTTTCCGGTGTCACTTGCCGCCGAAGTTGAGTACGAGAGATAAGTCATCCCTAGGGCGCTCGTCTCGGTGATGGTTTCGCGAACGACTTTGCCGCGCGGGCTGGTGATGACCCACCTCAATGGCAAGTTTTCTACGGTTTCGATGTCTTTGTTGCGAACCATAGCGGCGAGGTTTACGGTTTCCCCGGGGCGATACAAGTCCCGTTCCGCAAAAAGGTAGGCTTCCATCGTACCAGCGGACGAGTTGAAATTGCGGTTTCCCGCATGAAATGGATCATTAGAAAGCACAAGATCGGAAAGCCGAAGAAAGGTTGAGTCTTTTCCAGAGCGCACAACAACGGCATAGGGGGTATTTTTTGGAGATTCTTTCCATTTGATTTGGCAAAAACCGGTACCACCCTGCGATTTGCAACTGCTGATTTTGCGATTGGCTTGGGATAATAAGTCCACATTAGCCTCACCAATGGGTGATAAATCTTTAGTGTTTAGGACCCAAACTGAAATTTCATCTTTAGCTGACTGCTTCGTCACCAGACTAAGGTTGGTCACCACAAGGGTTGATTTGGCCAAGAACTGGCCCTGGCGGGCAGGTGATGACTCCTGTGTGACCATCGTGCCGTCTACGTATTCGCCACCATCACCCTCATCAGGTGGTGGTGGTGTCGAACCAATATTGGCATTCTTTGGGGTATCGAGTCCTTCTTCTACATAGGCCTGCACTTCAAAAATACCCTGGCCAACCACATTTAAATCTGAGAGTGAAAAAGAACCTTTGGTGGTTTGATTCAATTTGCCTTTGATGGTTTCTATTTTAGTCTTGGTTTCATCACTGGTCCACGGGCTAGTGCTTTCACTGGACGTGAGCCACTGATGGATATTTTGAGGATAAACCTGTCTGACTGTGAACTTTACCTTTTTGAGGTTAACGGATTCCCAGGATAGAGAGCCCTGTAAACTTTCTGGCAAATAACGAGCGTTGGTTTTAAATTTAAACCCTGCAGGAAAGTTGCCGGTTTCCACGGTTTTGGAGGTCGTCTCAGAGAGAACGGTGCCATCTTTCGCGCGGAGCCCTTTTTTCAAATGAACAGTGTAAGAGGTTCGTGGCTTGAAATCTCCGACTAAGAAAAAACCTCCAGGCGTAGTGCTGATCGAAAATTGAGTGGCAGGTTTTACATCGAGGTAATTGTAGAGCTCTACGGAATCATATTCCGTTCGACTCATTTCTCGTTCGAACTCATATTCTGAACGAGCCATGGTGCTGGGCCTTCCATTGGGATAATGCTTTTGCAAATGAACTCGCAGTGAAAATGATGATGAGCCCTGTTGCACTAAGACATTTTGTAGTTGGAGAATGGGTTGGTTTGGGGCTGATACCCCCTGGGCACAGAGGGTATGTCCCAATAGGTTTAAGATGCACACTAGTAAAGTTAGTTTAAGAAATCTAAATGTCATCTGAAGGCTCCTGTTGATTCGATGTCTTCGGCTTAAGTGTTAAATCTCCCAAGTGCGATAAAAGTCTCGATTTACTAAGGGCTTGTAAGAAAGGCCTCATAGAAAAGTCCATTTTGCCGTGAGGATAGGCTAACTGGCTAATTAAGGTAAATTGAAGATTTCGAGAGATGTCGTGTTGGAAAAAAAGTGGGTCGATTTGGCTTTTTTTTTGAGCGCGCTCAAAAGCAATTTGGGAATTGGCTGAGTTGCATTGAAAGTACTTTTGCAAAGACTAGAGGCGTTCACTGGTCAAATTCGGGCGAGCCTTGTAGTGGCCAAGCCTTGAGTCCTGCTTTTTGGAATAGGACTAGTCGATTTACCAGAGAATTGAAACACTAATGGATAGTTACTTGTTTCGTGTGAGGGGGCTTGCTTGGGACTCATTGGCATCTTATTTCTGGCGCTGGTACAGTTAATGTTTTTTGCGGGATTGGTTTTTTTGTGGATGCGAATGAAGCGAAGTATGGACGATGACTCTCGGTGGAGTCGCAGTCTTCAGTTTTTGCAGAGCAAAATTGCGGTGTTTGAGGATCTAAGTGATCGCACTGAGACGCAAGTTAAACAATTGACGTTGATGATGGAGAATAAAATCTGCGATCTGCAACGAAAAATTGATGAAGCCGATGAAATTCTCAATAAAATATCGAATTCTATGAAAAAGTCCATTGAAGTGGCACAGATCTTTCAAGACAAAATTCCCCACGAAGAGATTATTGAACGACAGAACACCGTTAAATTCGTGAAGGCCGCACTTCTTGCCAATGAAGGTAAGGCCGCCGAAGAGATTGCACAAACTGTTGATTTACCTATTGCGCAGATTGAATTCATCGTGAAAGTGAATTCTGATCGTTTAAGTTTTGACGCCAGTCAGATCCCTGAGTGGTTGAAATCGGAACTCAACAAAGATCCTCTGACCAAACACAGTTTATTTGAGAAAAAAAAGTTGGAGCGTATTTCTGATGGATTTCAAACCCGCTCTCCCTTGCGCCCAATAGAACAAGTGCTTAAGAACCGCGCTATCTCGGCTGAGTTCGAACCGGCAATTCCAACACAGGCTCAACCACAAAAACCTCAAGTAGCACAACCGATTCCCATAGCGGACTCGTCGACTGTCCCGGTCGAGATTCCCACTCAGTCCTCTCCAATTTTTATCGGTACCAAATCCAATTCGACTCAATCTAAGTCAGCATCGGATCTCCAAGCAACCCAACTTGCCCACGGCGCTCTCATCAAAAAAGCCAAAGATATGGGAATCCGGCCAGTGGTATTTCCGCGAATTGACATGCCAAGATAAAGACACTTTATGGGGCGAATGCCCCAACCAGTTTAGAAAAACCAATCATTTTAAAGATTTAATTATGGTGCCATCATCCACTATTCAGATTGGCAAATTTTTGCGAAGTTGTGAATACAGGAGGTCCACATGAAATCATTTATCGTGGCAGTATTGATGTCGAGTTTTGTAATAACAGCCTATGCAAAGAAAAATTGCACTGACGTACCTAAGGAAAGTGGGAGTTGGTTGACCGAAGAGGACTTCAAAAAGAAAGTCACTGATATGGGTTACAAAATCAAAAGATTCAAAACCCCGGGAACATGCTATGAAATTTATGGCACCGATAAGGATGGCAACAAGGTTGAGATCTACTTTAACCCTGTTGATGCATCGATTGTAGCAAAAGATTAAATTGAACACCTAACGGCCCGGAGTAAATTATGAAGTTCTTAATTTGGGATTTACCGACAAGACTTTTCCACTGGCTCTTTGCAGGTTCTGTGGTGATGGCATTTGCACTAGCAGAGTTGGCTGAAAAAGAAACGCCACTCTTTTATATGCATGTCGTATTTGCCGTCCTGGCGGCATTGTTGTTAATATGGCGCCTTCTTTGGGGCATCATTGGCAGTAAGCATTCCAAATGGAGTCAGTTATTTTTTACTCCTGGTTCTATTGTTGAGTATTTCAAAAGTGTTTTGAGTGGCAGGGGTATTTACCACGCGGGCCACAACCCTGGTGGGGCAACTGTGGTGCTTGGAATTATGGGATTAGTGGCGTTAACAATTGTCTCAGGACTTCTCATCACACAGTCAGAATTTTTTGAAGAGGTGCACGAATCACTACCCATTGTGACGATGGTTTTGGTGGCATTTCACGTGGTTGGAGTGTTGTTGGCGACTAGAATGAATAATGAGAATTATGCGCTTTCAATGATTACAGGACGCCGTCGGGCCACCGAACCTGAAAGTATTTCGAGCGCGCATCCCGTGGCTGCCGTCTTTATGCTTGCCTTAGTTTTGGGAGGATGGTTTTACTTCATCAAGGGCTTTGATCGTAACAAGGCGCTATTCACTGCTCCAGGAACAAGTTGGACCTTTCAAGTCGGAGAACCTGAGGACGAAGGAGAGGGCAATGAGAATGAGGGTGATGCTCAGTCTCAAGGGCCTGAAGGTGAGAATGCCGGCGCCGATGACGATGATGATGGAGACGACGACTAGGGAGCTAATGTATGGTGCGCTCTGAATTGCAACGTGAACGCTGGGTCATTCTGTTTTTATTGGCTGGAGTATTCTTATTCGTGATTGGAGATCTAATCTCTGACGCTCCCGAAAAGTTGCAGGGAGTGCATTTATTTGTCGAGATTGGAATCGGACTATTCTCCTTTTTAGGAATTGTTTTCTTCTATGTGATTTCAGCGAAGGCCCGATTAGAGTTGGCGGATACTCAGACGGACCTTAGTGCAAAGACTCACGAATTGAATTCGGTTCAATCAGAATTAGAAGTGACCAAGGTGGCACTCAGAGAATCGGAAGAACAGAAAAAGAAATTGACCCAAGAAAGCTTGAATTGGCGTGCTGAAGCCGACAAACACATCAAGGGTCTGTCAGAGAATATCGATCGCCAGTTGGAGCGATGGTCACTCACTGGCGCGGAAAAAGAAGTGGCCTTATTATTATTGAAAGGTTTGGGACTCAAAGAAATTGCCTCTTTGAGAGGGGTAGCTGAGAAAACCATTCGAGCTCAGGCCACGGTCATTTACCATAAATCAGGATTGAATGGGCGCTCTGAGTTTGCTGCTTTTTTTCTCGAAGATTTACTCGCTCCCAAGGACCCTTTTAAAGGTCACACTTGAGAGTTTTAAACCGGGCTTCGCCCAGAGCCCTAAAAGCCCGCGTTTGATGTGTCGCGAACAAATTTTGAAAGAAAATACTTAATGACACTTTCTACTTTCACTGGATGTTTCTTATAAGTCCAGATCGTTTCATTAAAAGGTCCCCAAATCATTTCAAGGAGCTCTTCTTCACCACGAAATTGTGGAGCAGTGAGATTGTTGGTAACAGTGGAGCCTAGGAGATTCATTGAACTTACCGAGGGTAGGGCCGGATTCATGAAGTGTGTGCGAATCGAAATCACACCTGGTTGTTTGAGTGAAAATACTAATTTGAAACCATTGCGAAATAACATAAAGTCGGCATGAGTTTTAGCGATACTATAGACTTTAATCTTGCTGGCGGTAGATTGTTTGTATTCATTAAAAACCTCGACCGCATCATTGAAGCCGCTGCGTAACTGGGCCAGCAAGGTGAGGGCGGCACCAATCATGGCGCGATCTGGATCATTGTGAGAATCAAAATCAACGACACCAGTTTCTTCAATTTGTTCTTCGGTGCGGATGAGTTCGTGAATCCAATCATATTTTGAAATCATAAATGTGGCTCCTTCCTTGGGGTCACATAGGCTAAAAGCTAACTGGTGCCGGATTGGACGTATCTCCCAACCAGCCAGTCATTAGTTATTAGATCACGGCTATATCTGAAAGCCAATGAAAGCAGTGGTCTTAGAGGGTCCAGAATAATCAGGACGTTGGTAGAGTCCCAGCAATACTGTAACAGGAAAGTAGTATCCCAAGGTTAAATCACTCTTAAATTCAACTCCATAACTGCTAAACACGGATTTGTGAAAAGTGCGGACGTAGTCTGGGACTGAAAAGTCGATGGCAAATCCATCAAGGCTCATTGCTTCTGCGAATAGACTCATCCGGGTACGCTTAACAAACGCAGGTAAGGTTCCCCAGCCAAAGTGTCGAGAAAGAGGAATATGATACTCCAGCGCCAACTCGTGGGCAGATTTGAAATAGAAATATCCCGGATCATATCCCCTGAGGACGAATTGCATTGTATTTAGGGCTTGGGAAAAATAGAAGGCATCTGTTTGCGAAAAATCGGAAACACCAATTTCGCCTGTGGTACCGAGAGTTTTAAAATTAATGGCAGCGATGTGACCATCCGGTAAATGTTTTGAATAAAAATAGGTGGCATTCAGCGCTGCACGGCTTAGGGCTGTGAGTTCAGACGTTTTGATGAAGTGGTTCCCAATCAAACTGATTTGGTATCCAGCAAATGGTACTTCTGAGAACGCACTTTTGGCAGTGCCATCATAATTGAAAATAAATTTCGGGCCCAAATGTTTTTTGGAACTAGTGGCGGTAACGACATTGCCATCGAGTCCAAATCCTGTAGTGATGTTCTCACTGAATGGGCGTAAATCATGTGTGGCGACAAAGCTAACTTGTTGAGCTTGAAAACGATTATTTAGAATTGGCTGTATTTGTTCCTGTGCCGCAACGGCCACACCCATTGGCCATTCGGTGGTGGTATTGGTGTAGCTTAGTCCTACGCTTGATTCGTGGGTGAAGGAGTCATAGCCCGCTTGGGCCTGGTAGGTGTGTTTCTCTAGCGGGTCAAAGGCGGAAGTTGAAATTTGAGTGCCATAACCATTTTCGGTCATATAGACAAAGGGAAGCCAGTAGCGCGGCAATAAGAATCCTAAGCTTGAATAGGGTGTTTTAGGACCAATTTGGGAGCCAAATTCAGTTTCCAAGACTTCATCCGAGGTAGTTTCAGCTTTATTTTGGCCGTACCGCTCATCCAAAAGTGAGGTGATGGCTGGGGGAGGGGAAGGTAAGGGTTCTTGAGGAAACGGGCTGTTAGCCACCAAAATCCCGGTGCTTCCCATTGATGTGGTATAGATCGTTCCCATTCTGTGATCGATGCATCCATCAAAAATAGCAGTTTCAGTGTGTGTCAGACGGCGGTAGGTCTTGAATTGATCTTCGGTGAAGTAGAAGTTTTGAATTCCATTTTCCATCGCAACAAAAGAGTGGCCTTTGGCTTCTTGATTAAGCGAATCGATTTGGCTCAGTTTTGACCATTGAATGAGTTCGACCTGTTTATTGGCAATATTAAGGGTTTTCAATGAAACATCGCCCTTGACGTCACGCTCAGTAAATAAAATCAGTTCATCACTCAAAAAGAGCGGGCTCGTGACTTTGTGAAACATCGGTGGCGAGAATTGAGTCTGTAGATCAGATCCATCCAGATTCAATGTGACCAATCGAGAGTTGGTTTGCTCTAACTGAACGGCCACAATTTTCTGACCGTTGGGAGAAATTCCAGGCTCACGGAGTCTCTGACCGGAGGTGATGCGACGGTGCTTTTGCTGGTTTAAATCATAAAAATGCAAATCACTGAAGTTTGCATAGGCAGTGATATTTCGGACTTGATCAAAAATAAAGCCTGATGAGTCTGGCAGCCAGGCAACGCGATTGATATTTCCAGCAGGAGGTGCATCGTTGTTTTTGGCAGCACTTTTGTTGTCCATACTCAAAAACTCAGAGAAGGAATCAGTTTCCACGTTAAAGGGGCGACCTTGTTCATGGCGGTCAAGAATTTGGATGGAACTCTTGCCCCAGCGATTTTTAGCCACAAATGTCAAAAATCGTCCATCTGGACTGACTTGTGGACTATGACTTTCTAAGAATTTTGGAGAAAGGGGCGAGAAAACAGTCGTAGGAGACTGGCGGAGAGTGTTTAGTTGAGCCTGAGTCTTATCGGAGATCACTTGGATGGCCTGAGTAAACCACTCTTCAAAATTTTTGCTGGTTTCTTCTTCTGCTGGACCATTGATCAGGTAAGGGATGCGGCTTGAATAATGCTGCAAAAGGTCTTCTGCTACCTTGCTATTTTTTTGATGCTGTATTTCGCTCATCAAGAGGGAGCCAAAGAGGTAGGGACGAGCGCCTCGGGGCCAAGTGTCCAGTTCCGATTCATTGATTTCAGCAATTGAGTAGCGCTCAAGTTGCTGGTCTTTAGCTAGAGCTCTGAGCGCGGCATCTTGGTACTGAGAGCGGAGCCGGCCGTGGGTGGTGAAACGTGTTTCCATTTCAACAGCAACACCTTCATGCCACCAGCGGGGCAGGAGCATTGTGGGTGTAATGATATTGCCGAAGGCATAACGGATGGCTTTCATGATCCCATGGGCAGGTTCAAAATTGACGATATGTGCATACTCGTGGAGTGTGAGTTCTTGGGGCCAATCAGAATACTCGGAGATGCTTTCATGCGAGGTCGGCAAAACTGGGAAGAGCATGATGTGCGGATAGGGGACACGGGTAGCGTAACCGTTAGCGAGATCGGTATTGTCGTTGAGGATGACGACGGTTTTTTCAGGTGATTCAGTATAGTAAGTGCTCAGTAATTTATGGTTAAGTTCGAGCCTGAGAGCATATTTTCTCGCTGTTTGATAGTGCCGAGCGTCGTATATCACTTCAAAGTGGGGGGTGCTAAGCGTTTCCCACTGGATGTTGGGATCAACGATACTCCAAGTTTGTTTAGCTATGAGAATTGGCAACAGTGCAACGAGATAAAAAAATGTTTTTTTCATTTTTTAATTGCAGCATTGAGTGTTGTTTTGGGCAATC
>JBILOD010000579.1:0-2684 GCA_044374645.1 Pseudobdellovibrionaceae bacterium
GAGCATCACAATTTTTGCGTGACCTCGGAGTGATCGCCATCAAAGGCAATATCCTGGAGCTCACCGCTAAAGGACGATGGATTCAAAAACTGCCTCTCCCTCCACGTTTAGCATCCCTAGTGCACGCCGGAGTGGAACAAAAGCAAACCACACTCGCTGTGCAAATGGCCGCTCTGCTCAATGAACGTGACCCTTGGGCTCGCGATGATTTAGACTCCTGGCTCTCATCGTGTCAGGACTCCGATCTGCTGCCACGGATCTCAGCCCTTAATCAAAAATCCCCTCCAAGGGAGTTTCAGGTGGTTGACCGCCTCGCAAGACAACTCTCCCGAACTTTGGCTAGTAACTACCAACTGAAGGAATTGGTCACCGCTAAAGACATCACTGAACTTCTTCTCAGCACCTTTACGGATCGCCTGGCTCGGCGCCGTCGACCCAAAGATAAGTCCGCCTTGGTTGTTGGACAAAAGGGCATCGAGCTATCTCCACGTAGCCTTGTACGCGACTCTGAGTTTTTCTTTTGTTTGAGCGGTCATGCGAACGAATCCAATGGAAATGCCATTGTGGATTTGGCCCATCCCATCAGTAAAGGCCATCTTCTCACAGCCTTCGAGTCTGAAATCTCTTTGCAGCAGGAAGCCAAATTTTTTCCGGAAAAAGATGCTTGGATGAGTGTTGAACAAAAGGTGTTTCGTGACCTTCCACTGGAAGAACCAAGTTACAAGCCGCTCACGCTCAACAGCGAAACGCTCACCACGATCGCTCATCAATCCTTTGCCGAGTGGAAGACCTCGCTCCCTGAACTCACTCAATGGTTTTTGCGTCTCCAATTGGCCCAACAACTTTGGCCAACCCTCGGTGGAGAACCCACGCCGTGGCCTGATCTCGCCACTTGGGAAAAAGAGACTGTTGAAATGGCGTGCCTTGGGGAAAACAGTTTGCAAGTGGTGCGGGATAAAAAATGGAGCGACCTATTTTGCTTGGCCCTGCCTCGCCCCCTGCAAACACTCATTGCAAGTGAATTACCGGAATCTTTGAATTCACCACGCGGACGAAAAATAAACCTTATTTATGAACCCAACGGCCTAGTGAGTGCGGAGTTGAAAATTCAGGAGGCTTTTGGCTGGAAAGAAACTCCCAAGATCGCCCAGGGAAAAATAAAGGTTCGTTTGATTCTACTCGGCCCACATATGCGTCCATTGCAAACCACAGATGATTTGGCATCCTTTTGGAAGGGAACTTACCAAGAGCTGCGCCCCTCGTTAAAAGCTCGTTATCATCGCCATCAGTGGCCGGAAGATCCCGTGGAAGGAGTGACGACTCCTCCCGCCGGAAACGATAAAAAATAGATCTTATAGCGGTGAAAATTACCAAAAGTAGCTAAAGCGATTGTAATAATAGTACGAGTAGTAGCCGTAATTGTACGAGTACCACGGATTATAAAAACGCCCGTAATAGCAAAAGTACGGGTTAAAGCCGTAACCTTCATTATCCTCTCAAGCCTTTATGACCAATGAGGTCCCTAAGTCCGGGTGTTCCTACCGGCCCGTCTCTAAGACGGGATTAACTATCCTCTCTCAGAGCAGGTCCTGAGTTACTTAGCCCCCCTAGAAATTCATCCTTGAAATTCTACCATGCTATGGTAGAATTTCAAGGATGAATAGGGACTACTATTTAAAACAAATTAAGACGTCATTTAAAAACCACCCAGTCGTTGCGTTGCTTGGGGCACGACAAGTAGGTAAATCCACTCTCTCTAGAGAATTTCAAAAATCTTTTAAGGGTCATGTCCACTTTTTTGATTTGGAGGATCCAATCGATCTTGCCAGACTCGAAACTCCCAAACTAACCCTTGAATCACTCTCTGGTCTAATTATCATTGATGAAATTCAAAGACGCCCCGAACTATTTCCCACCTTACGCGTGTTGGCCGATAAAAACAAAAAGGTCGCAAAATATCTCATCTTAGGGAGCGCTTCACGGGAACTGCTTCAACAGAGTTCTGAGTCCTTAGCTGGGAGAATTGCTTATATTGAAGTGAGGCCATTTTCCGTTATTGAAAAAATTGATTTAAAGAGGTTATGGCTCCGCGGGGGATATCCAAAGGCGTATCTTGCAAAGAAAGATGTCGAAGCGTCCCTCTGGCTCAAAAACTATATTGCCACTTTTCTTGAACGTGATATTCCCCAACTGGGCTTCCAAATTCCTCCACAAACCCTACGTCGATTTTGGCTCATGCTCACCCACTATCACGCCGGCATCTTCAATGGCGCCGAAATTGGATCAGCCTTAGGGGCATCAGGCCAAACTGTTCGACGCTATCTCGATATTTTAACCCAAACCTATATGATTCGGGAACTTCAACCGTGGCATGCCAATATTGATAAACGCCAGATTAAATCTCCAAAAATCTATTTCCGAGACACCGGCCTCCTCCATCAATTGATGTCACTTAACAATGAAGAAAGTCTTATGAATCACCCGAAGCTGGGTGCATCATGGGAAGGTTTTGTTGTTGAACAAATTTCAGCCCATCTTGACCTAAACCCAGAGGAACTTTTTTTCTGGGGAACCCATAGCAATGCGGAACTTGACCTCTTAACCTTTATTGACGGTCATCCCGTTGGCTTTGAAATAAAGTACACTGACGCTCCCAAAATTACGAAGTCAATGCAAATTGCCTG
>JBILOD010000103.1:0-9391 GCA_044374645.1 Pseudobdellovibrionaceae bacterium
AAGAGCTCAACCTCCAACAGAAAATTCTTTTGGAGGTGAACCTTGGTGATGAATCCACCAAAGGCGGATTTTCAAAAGCTCTGTTACTAGAGCAGTTTCATCAAATCATGGAATTACCCCATCTGGAGGTGGCCGGGCTGATGGCTCTTCCTCCGCTCTTCGATGACCCAGAGCAAACTCGCCCCTATTTTAAGGAATTACGACAACTTTTTGAAACACTCCAAACTCACCTGCCCCCGCAACGACAGGCCTCTTGGCAGTGGCTTTCTATGGGAACCACTCATGATTTTCCGGTGGCGATCGAAGAAGGGGCAAATATTGTTCGCGTAGGCACTGCAATTTTTGGTGAACGCCAACCAAAAATAAAATATGTTTAAAAAAACGCGAATCGCATCCAAAGGACTTTTGCAGCATGGCTCTTGTTCAACATCTAAAAGTAGGCTTTATCGGTGCTGGAAATATGACCAGCATTATCACTCGACGACTCTTCGAAACCAACACTGTCAAACCAGAACACACTTGGGTGAGCAATCGTACTCCTGGTAAACTGGCAAAGCTTCAAGAGCAATGGCCCATTCAAGTCGCTAACACCAACGAAGCGGTTGTTGATAATTGTCAGGTGATCTTTTTGTCGATCAAACCACAGGATTTTGTTTCCGCCATTGAACCACTAGCTTCGATTTTTCAACCGGATCAGATTGTCATCAGCCTGTTGGCTGGAGTGCCCTTGGAAAATCTCGAGAAGGTGCTGCCAACCTCGCGTTTAGTGCGCGTGATGCCGAATACCCCCTCATCCTTCGGAAAAGGTGTGATCGGCTATTGTATGAATGATAGCGATGACAATGGTGCGGTTTCTATTGTTGAAGAGCTCTTGGCTCCCTTGGGCTATGTAGTTCCTCTGGATGAGGGAGATGCCTTTGATGCTCTTTTGGTCTCGTGTTCCTCAGGTACGGGATTTATTTTGGAATTGATGGCCTATTGGCAAGATTGGATTGAAGAACGTGGTTTTTCGCCCGAAGTTGCTCGGCGCATGACTGTCGACACTTTTTTCGGATCAGCTATGTTGGCTAGTTTAGAACCCAACACCTCTTTCGAAGAGCTTCAACAGCGCGTGGCCTCCAAGAAGGGCGTCACGGCTGCTGGTCTTGATTCTATGCGAGAACTCGAAATCGAACGAGCTTTGCGCCTTAGCTTTGAAAAAGCTTGGATGCGCAATCAGGAGCTTTCGCGCTCCACTAAATAGATTCTGTGGAAATGGGAGCGCTTGAAGTAATGAGAATAGCGCTCGTCACTTCTGCCTAAGGACCCGCTCACACCCGTTTAACCCTGGACGTTGAGTTTTGACTTCCACCTGTTTGCGAGCGGCTTCTTCTTGGCGAATCTGTTTATATTCAGATCGCCATGCTGAGGCTTTGTTCAGAGCTGATTGAAGTGCCCATAGTCCGGCATAGGCCATTCCAGCTTTTGAACCGCCCACCAATAAGACATCCAACATTTGTGATAATGGTTGGCCGGAAGAATAAGCCATCTTAAAGAATGCGCTGGATATCTCACTCCCCAAAACTACCGTAGAAAAAGTCACCATTCGCATAAAGATATCATTGGGATGATAGGGAACGACAGCGTCATTGAGATCCTTGGCTAAAAACTCCCTCGCTAGTGCTTGAATCTCTTCCTCTGGGAGTGACGACCAATTTTCAGGAACTCCACTGGCCTTCCCGGCCTCCTCATAAACTTTAAGTAGTCGAGTAATCCACTCTTCAATCATCGGCTGATTATTTTCAATCAAGCCCTGATTGATTCGGTATTGAGCCTCCATCATTGTCTCAGCGCGTGCTTCAACTTCATGCTCTAACAGTGTCAATGACCGAGTCTCAAGCCCCCAGAGCCAACCATAGGCAAAGTATGAAGAAATCATTCGAAACAATTCTCCCACCACGGCTTGATCAATGCCTTGATCAAGAACTCCATAGCGAACAGCCAGGGCAATAGTCATCGCGGGAAAAATCATCATAAACGTCTTCTTTAAATGGCGAACAGCATAATAACCCATGTTTAGTTTCACTAAATTTACTAAGTTCTTCGCGTAATGCGCACCAGTTTCTAAAAATCGGCCTTCACGTTCTGTTCTTGGATGAAGGAGTTGATCCGCTGTTGGATGCTGAGTGGAGGGATCTCGGACTAGGGCAAAATCCAAGTACATTTTCGCAGGATTCGCCAGCATCAGAAACAAAACAGACTGCATTTGTTGAGCGAAGAAGCCCTGATTAATTCCAAGGGGACCGGATGGATCGGCTAGCAGTTCGGTGGGTTTGGACATGTCTGCGTAGGAGCCAATAACAGAGCTGAGAAGAATTTCTCCTGTAAAGGCATTTTTAAAGACTCGTAGATTCTGTCGCATTAGAGCATCATTCGGCTCTGCATAGAGCAATTCTTGGTAAGATTCAAAGCCGAAAATTCCAACTCCTCGCGGAACACTTCTCTGCCAAAAGAGTTGCGTTTTTTGACTGAGTCTTCGCAGAGAGTTTGCAAACCCGGAACTCTCGCGCATTTTGTCTCTTAGCTCATAGGCACTGAACAGAATATTGGCGAGTTTCTCCGGAGGTACGCTTTTAAGACCCTTGATAAGATCTGTTTTATTTAAGTCTTTCAGAGTCTTTTTGATGCCCATCGCCAGTGTTGCCATCTCTTTGGTTTCAGCCAGTGATTGTGCTCGCGCCGCTTTCTTTGCCAACAATCCATCAGCTTGTGCACGATTCTCGGCTAAAGTGATCTCTGCCATTGCAATGGCAATCGGATCAAGTTCTGTTGATTCAAGAACCACCGCCTGCGCGATCAACCAAGCCGCACTATCCAGGCGCAGTTGATAGATTTGTTTTTCTTCAAGGGTCTGACGACTCTTAGCTATGGTCTCGTCACTCGAAAAGGGACTGTTAAACGATTCTCGAAACATCAACGGATTCACTCCGCGACGCAAGGCGGGCATAAGGTTTTTTTGATTGATCATTAATGTGAACACTTGAAGATAAGCCGCCATGGCCCCAAACGGTTTGAAGCTAAAACTATTTAATACATCTCGATAGTTTTTGCCAAGAATGAGTCCACCAAGGCGACCGGTCGCCTCATAGAGAAACGGGGTGAGCATAAGAATTCCAACGGCTTTTGCTGTTGCTGGGCCCACCACTGGATCGGTCCACGGCCCTAACCAAGAGTTCCAAAATTTCGCGGCAAAATTGAGAGCCCAGGCCGCAACATGACCACCTGTTAAGCGATCCACACCCAATATGCCCGCCATCACACCTAAAGTGACCGCAAGGTTGGTGAGCGTACTTTTAGTCATCGTTGCTTCTATCTTAGCCAAGGAGGCATCCATAAATCTCGCGTATTTGTCTTTGAGTTTGGCACCTAACTGATTAAGACGATTCATAAGAGCCTTGAATCGCGCCTTTTTAGAAAGATTGTTTGATGGCTGCTCCACAATACCGGACCCTTGCGCCTCAACCCCCTCTTTGTCTGCTACCACCTCCGCCTGCCTCGCTCGAGCCTCAACATCTTGAATGAACTGATCCAACAAGATTCGTTTACGTTGTGATCCAGTCCGAAGGGATTCACGAACTTGCTGGAGGTATGGTATCAATTCTCTAAGGGCGTAAGGCGACAACGAACTCAAAACACTGAACGACGATTCGGACTCAATAGCCATTTGAACTTCAGGATCTTCGAGCATGGCCTGGATTTCTTGCAGAAGTTCAGTGTCCTGATCAAGCAATTGGCGTAAATCTCGGTCGGTTTCGAAAAAACGAGGATTATTTTGATAGGTCAAAAGGGCCAAGTACTTTGCCGAAGCCAAATAGGCATCGAGTGCACTCTCTCGATCCACCACTTCGATCGTGGTGTTATCGACTTCAATAAATAGATCGCCTTTAGTGAAAGCGATCTTTTGGCCTGCTGACAGTGAAAGACGAGATTCGAGTTCAGGGTTCAGTCGCACAGGACCGTGGCCTTCACGAACAACATCCAATTGAGCGTTTTCGGGGGAAAAATTCGCAGAAAAAGAACCAACGACACCCACCTTAAACACCGGCAATGGGCCTTGAAATAGGAACTTCTTGATAAATCTGTTGCTAACGGCAAACACGCCACCATCTTTGGTCAAAAGAAAGAGAAACTGGCCATCGTGTTTGAGACTTACAAAATTAAATCCGGATATCCTCTGAACAATTTTGCGACTGAGGTGGCGAATGAGCAGATCCCCATTCTCTATCTGCATTTCCGTTTGCACTAAGACGTCACTGACTGAAGGGGTTGGCAAAGGAAGTAGCGAATCACCGAGGCGAAAAACTTCAACCCCTCTACTAGTGGGAATCGTGAGGGATTGTTCCCGAAGTCCAAAAAGATTGGCCTCTGACTTGTCGAGCGTCGGCACAACCTCTTGAGGATTTTCAACAGCCTGCAAGTGGGCTATTTCTGCCATAAAAGCGTTAAGTTTATTTCGAAGTTGCTCCGAAGCTTTTTCACGAAGTGGGGTCCCCTGGATATTCGAGCCTGAAGGGGGATTCCACTGGGCACGTGCTACGGGTGTGAAACTCCCTTGTAAAACTAAGAGAGCTAACAAATGCGAGAGTATTTGAGTTGGAGTTCTCCCTTGCCACATGCCCTGGTTTTTTGGACGTTGGTGTTCATTGTTCAAAGGTGACGTATTTTGTGCCACGACCGTTAGCCTCCTCGACAGTGGCGAGGGGTATTGGCTCCCTAACGCCCATAATAAGCAAATTCTATTTAATGAAAAGCAAGCCCGATGCCATGGCCAACGGCTAACAGTGCAAATGATCGCAGCCCAGCACTGCTCATGGGTGCCTTTGAAGTGACACCACAGGGCCTTAAAGGCCACTCGCCTCCAGTCTTTGGTCTAGTTTTCTGGATGGTAGCCTCGCCTAGACCTTAGTCATTTGCTTGGAGCCATCCTTTTTGACTAGAATTGGTGTCAGGTATTTTTGCTTTATTAGGAGTTCACCAATGAAAATCACTCCCGTCGATGTAGCCCATAAGACTTTTAACAAATCGGTGTATGGCCTGGATCAAAAGGAAGTTGCTAGCTATCTACAAGCCATCGCGGATCAACTTGAAACCTTGATTCGAGAGCGCAACGATTTACGCGAAAAACTGCGCGATAAAGAAATCCAGATTTCTGAATTCAAGGACCGCGATCAACTCCTCAAAAGCACTCTCACTACAGCTTCGCAAATGTCCGAAAAAATTCGCGAGGATGCAGAGAAAAAAGCTGAGTTGGTACTTCAAGAAGCCCATCTCAAAGCCAATGATATTCAAAGGGCCACTCACGATTCTTTGCGCAAAGCTTATCAAGAAATCAACGATCTCAGAGCGCTTCGCATTCAGTTTGAGACTAACATGAAAGCTTTGGCTCATGCCCACCTGGCATTGCTCGAAGAAGGCCAAAAATATATGGGTATGCCGACAACAAATGCAATAATGTCCCCAACAACGACAACAACAACATCTACCAATGAGGCCGTGATCTCCTCCAAATTGACTTCAGAGATCTCCCCTCTCGCTGCAGATATGATTTAAAAAAGGAGTTTTTAATGAAATCAGCTTTGAAAGTTGTTTTAATGAGCTTACTGGGCCTAGCCCTCACCGCCCCCGAGGCCGAAGCCCGAGGAGGCGGCGGCAACCATAGTTTTGGTGGCTCTTTGATTTTTGCTTCTCCTAGCCAAGACGACATTGATACACTGATCGGTAATGCCAACACTACCGCAGGCGGTATCAGCACCAAGCCGATGGGTCAGGGGTATGAATTTGTCATTCAGTATATGTATCGCTTTAGTGGTTCTATGTTTAGCCTCTTATTTCGGCCTTCTTACTTTATGCAGAGTTCAACAGGTAAAGCGAGCAACGGTGACAAATACAATTATGAATTGAGCGGCTGGACGTTGTTTCCGATGTTCCGCCTAACCCCACTCGAGAACTCGTTCATGAAATTCTACATGCAAATCGGTATGGGCTACGGTCGTCTCACAGGTAAAATCCGTGAGAATGTAAACACCGTGGAATACTCTGGTGGCAACTTTGGAGCCACAACTGGATTAGGTGCTGAGTTTTGTTTTTTCGACGACCACTGTTTTAACTTAGAAGGCAACTTTCGTTACCTCCCCTTTGAACGAAATAAAGCCACTTCTGTATCTGCCGGTAGCGGTTGGGCCTCTGGAAGCCTATCAGGGCCCACCGCTTCTGGTGAGGAAGTCGAAATCAACAACCGAGACTTGGGTACGACCCTTTCTGGTGTTCTCGCTACCATCGGTTACACATTTTATTTTTAAAAAAGTATAGTTAAAGGATCCCTCGACCACCTTTTAGGGCTGTTGTCACACGCAACAGCCCTATTTTTTTGCCCTTAAATGGTTTACAGTTTGGAGTCTTGAATCACCCCACTGAAAAAGGACTGCCATGACTTGGGTTCGAAACGACAAACGCGGCTGCATCCTCGAAATCCATGCACAGCCGCAAGCCCGCAAAAACGAATTGGTCGGATTGCACAATGATCGTTTGAAGGTAAAGATCAAATCACCTCCCGTGGATGGTAAGGCCAATGAATGTTTGGTGGAGTACTTTGTCGAATTGCTCGGACTCAGTCGATCTGCAGTAACCTTACTTCGTGGCGAAACCTCCAGGCAAAAACAGCTTTTGATTGTGGGAGTCACCGCAGAAGAGGTCACGGCCACACTCTCTGGATTGATCAATCTCGCGTAGAAATTGTTATTTTTGCCTCATGACCCCATATTTAAGCTTGTAAAATCATTGTTTATTTACAAAACTGATCTGCACAAAATGGGTCAGGGAGTAGCGAATCATGGAAACCGAAGTTCCAAGAAAAAAAAGCAACGAACCACTTCAACAAAGTTTTTTTGAAGTCACAGAACCACAAGTTGGCGACTATTTAAATTTTCGAGATTTTTTACGAGCATTCTATCTTTACAAACGTGAAATCACCAAAGGGCATTTGCGCCGCTACAACTACTCTTTTTTTTCAGCGGCAGCAGATATTCGCTCCCCCAACTACCTTCGCCTCGTGATCGAAGGTCAGCGTAACCTATCTGAAGAGATGGCTCTTCGCTTTGCGCGAGCCATGCAGCTCAATAAAGAAAATACTGAAGAGTTCGTGCTGTTGGTTTTGTACAATCAGGAGACAGATCCTTCTTTGCGCAATCAATATCTGAAAAATCTATCGGACTTCCGCTTACATAAAAGTCTCAAGCAAGGTTTGATCGATAAGAAGACCAACGAACGAATCCCGAATTGGATTGGCTGGATACTCTTTTCTTTATTGGATCAAGAGGGTGCTAGTTTTAATATTGCCAACCTTAAACAGCTATTGCGCAACAAGGCCAGCGAAACTGAAATTCAAAATGCCCTCAATAAACTTTTGGAGTCAGGCGAACTCAAAGCTGATCCCGAAACCGGCGCCATCACAAAAGGGCGTTCGTTGATTGATAATCCGGAAGATATTCCGGTAGTATTGATTCGCCGATTGCAAACTCAACTGATGTGCCTGGGTTTAGAATCGCTATTTCAAGACAGTCCTACGGAGCGTGAGTTCGGAACGCTCACTCTTTCTCTTACTAAGAAAGAGTTTGAGGACCTGCGCTTTCAATTGAGAAAGTTTCGTAAGCAGATTCACAAAGATAATTCCATTCAACGGATGCAAAACAAGGGTGAGCGAGTCTATCAACTCAATCTGCAACTCTACCCAGTGACCGACAAATCACAAACGGTCCGCGAACTTGTAACAGATGAAGAAAAGACCACAGGCGTTAATTAAAATAACCTGTGGATAACTCTGTGGAATAAACACGGAGATATACCTTAAGTGCTCAAAATCACTTGGATTTTATGGATTTATTCCTTGTTGATAACTCGGAGTTGACTTTTATTTTGGGAATACAGTTAACGTTGTTTAGTGCTTCCAGGTCAAACAAAAAATATTTGCGCCTCAATTTTTTTTGCATTTTTCCCTCGAATTTATCCTCAGCTACTAGATCTAGTTTAGTTTTGCCCCAAGAGGTTCAATATTTAGATTTAAGAAAATGACCATAAGCACCAATACCAGCGATTTATCCTACTTTGGATGGAGCACTTCTTAGAAACAAGTCCGTTGCAACGTAAAAATTTAAGGGCCAACAACAGAATTTAAGCATTCTTCTCGTCGAAATTGAAATCACCCATGGTTCGTAACCTCAAAGTATGTTATGGTGATCGACAGTTATGTTTCATCCAGTGGGGGCGTCACGGCTTCGACGTGGGTGCTGAAGCATAAGGAGCATTCCGGGGCGCATGGGGACCTCGTTAAAAACGTGCAACTCGTATTTGGCAACGAATACCAACTTGCTGCCTAAGTTGTAGCACGCTTATCCAAGTTGTGGTGTCGGATTTGGATTGGCGTCATTTAGACACCTCGGTGAGGGCTGGTTTCTCCAGGGCCTGAACTTAAAACTTTCTGGGGAAGAGGCTGTGCCGATTTTGTCGTTGGAAGCTGACCAGCCAATCTAAAACATCGACTAAGAATGTAGCGCCTTATCGTGGATCACTTGCGGACGGGGGTTCAACTCCCCCCGCCTCCACCAATTTCAACTGACGAACTTAGTGTCCTAAGTGATTGAAATTACTTATTGAGAGATTTCACCAAAGATTTAATTGGTAATGGAGCCAACCGGGAGACGAACCCACCAAACGTCGATTAAACTAATACACAATATTCAATTTGAATCCTCAAATTTATTTTGATTCTACCGAGGATGTGTCATTAACAATGACCAAGCCCTCAAGATGAGTTACTAGATCTTGTTCGCTAACCCAATATGTCATGGGCTCTTTGGAGAAGCTATCCCGAACTTCGTACATTGGTTCTTGCTCGCCCGTTTGCAGATTGATCATATTGTCACTATGATTTATCACATGGATTGCGTGGCCCATAGATGCATCGTTATAAGTGTATTGCATTTGATTACCTGATTCAGTTCGGGAATCTGTATCAATTACTGCAACAAAACCAGCGCTCTTTGCTAAACTTCTAAGTTCTGTTGATCCATATCCAGTATTGCTTTTAAAATCAGATGAGTATGATTTAATTTGAATTTTTTGATCTCCATTAATAGACGGTACTTTATACGTCCCAAGAGAATCAATGAACTTAGAATCAATATTTACGCCACCACCTTTATCACTAAAGCCCGCAGTTCTGAATTGACTGTCAAGATTCATAGAGTCCAGTTCCAGAGGGGCCTTTCCGTTTCGTTTTTCACCTATTGCTGAACTTAATCCATAGGCCACACATGCGTAAGTATGATCACCCTGATAGACTGGAGTGTTTGCAAAT
>JBILOD010000580.1:0-2683 GCA_044374645.1 Pseudobdellovibrionaceae bacterium
TAACTACGCTCGGCAAGTGCTTCACCAACTCACTAAATAAGGGGATTTGTGGAAAATCTCAACCAAAACACCAATGCCTGAAGAGGCCGTCAACCGTTCATCAGTGGGTAATGCTTTGTAACTGCGTAAACTACGCTCAATGCGACGACGTTCTGCACGGATCATGGGACCTCCTTGAAACTAAAGGCCACCATTTACACGAAAATTCGTCGCCGGAGAAGCATCAGAGCAACTGCAAAGTTTGGTCAATTTCTTGCCACCAAATTGGTGACAGGAAAAAAACAAGTCCTCACCATGAAACACAACACTGATGGGGTATTGAGGAATTCGTCGAAAAAGTTCTCCGCGGGGTTCGGTTAAGAACTAGAGGATGCCCTTGATCTTCATCATTAGATCAGGAGAATAGGAGCCATCCATGGTGGCGAGGGCATTTTGCACCATGGCTTTGCGGGCCTCTTTGGGGTCAATGCGCTCGCGACCAAAAGAGACTCTGTTGCGAAAATCAAGGGTTTGGCAAAAGCGGATCAATTGCGCCTCATAAGGAATGCGATTGCTCTTCTTGTTCGGGAAACCCTTGCCACTGGGAAGCTCATGAACGGTCAAAATAATATCCTTCATCAAATTCGACATCGGCAAACGCTTCTCCAGACAGATCGCCAGACTCTTATTTGGGTGGGTAAAGTAAATCTCTTTATCGGAGGGTTTTTCAATTTTCTCAGGCCCTTGGGTCAAAACAACATAAGCGCCTTCGGGTGACATTTCCAACAAAGACAAGCTGGCCATCATCGCGCACACCATGGTATCTCGCGGTTCACCGATGCCGCCAATGAGCGAGAGAATTCCGCAATAGGCCGCTATCGCCGGACTCCTATCCACCGGATTGTAATCTTCGAAAGCTGCCAAATTGACAACATCCCAGGCATCGCCCACATCAGAGAGAGCAGTGATGAGATCTCCGGCGAGGTCACGACACTTTTCCATGAGTTCTTTGCCTTGAGCAAAGCTCATTGTACCACCTTGATCGATCAATATGTTGACAAGAGCTCTAAAGGCGATCGTCAGCTGCATAAATTGAGAACGGCATCGCGCTTTAATGCCTTTGACTGAGCCATCGAGATTTTGCTGGAGCCATTGACTGAATGCTTCGATCTCGCTGCGCTTCACATAAAACTCACCCAGGTCATTCATTCGTTTCATTTTACCCGCATCAACCGTCTCGCCCTTGCGCACGATGGGTAGAACCTTACAATTCAATGGTAGAATGTGAAAAATCGTCACGGGCAAATCTTTACCAGCGACCACCTCCGTCGACTTGATGGGAATCAAATCGCCGGTGGCAAACTGGCTGTAATAGTATTCAAGTTTAGCTTCGTCCAGAAAGGTGGGTTCAAATAAAACCATTCCCACCCCTGATTTTTTCAGAAAGGTCGCAGTCTCAGGAGTGGTCTTCTTACCGACCACCACCAGTAAGGTTGCATTGGGCGCAATAAATTTGAGGGCCTGAATGCTCATGATGGCCACTTCTTCTTTTTCGATTTTTTCGGTAGACATAACGATAAAGTCTGGGCGTTCATGGGTGTCGACAGTGTCTACATACGCTCTTTCACTATCGTAATAAACCACAGTGGCTGAAAATTTCTTACCAAGTTGATCGAGTCTTTCGCGGTATTTTGGGTTATCCGTTAAAGCGACGATATCTGCGTTCTTAGCCATGCTGATCCTCATCCCTAGAGTTGCTAATTTAAGAATAAGATAAAGACTCAACAAAAGGCAAGAATAGGATTTGTTTGAACAGCTTTTTTCCACACCCGCCCGCTGAAACATAATGTTTGGTTAGCAGGTAACTGGCCAGGCTTAGACTGCCCATCTCTAAAAGAAAGATACTGCTCTGAATAAATTTAGTTTATTTTTAAAAATAGTTTGATAAATAAGCAGCCAATTTTCAGCTATAGGCCTAGTTTTCCTTGTTATTCCTTTTTTTCTAGATTTTCCACGTCTTCAATGATTCTAAAAAAGGGGAGCAGTGTTAGCGCACCGGCTCCCCTAGGCATAGACAGAGAGAGGTGTAGTTTCTCTCTCCAATCGTAAATATATTGTGAAGGCAATGAAACCTCTCTGTCGAGTAAAATTTGCGCTAGTGAGGCGGGTCTTAGTCTTGACGGATATCAGTGGCTTTTTTATTTCGTGCAGACAATGTTTCAACCCTTTTTGGATTTGTCGCAAATGTTGGCGGCAACAAGCTTTTTGTACCGATCATTGCCGGAAACTTCAACGTCAGGCGCAGAGAAAAAAAGCAATCAGCAATATTCCCAGAGCAGAAAAGGAAAGCTCAATAAAGAGCACCTGATACCTCTGGCCGCTGAAACCATGACTCTTATTGATAAGATCAAAGCCAAAACTCAAAGCCCCATCCAAAATCCATCTTTCTAGTTACAAGGCTCCGCCTGTGAGAAGGGGTTATATTCCTAAACCAGACGGTAAACAAAGGCCCATTGGTGTGCCAGAAGTACTAGATCGCGCAATTCAAGCGGCAATGACTAAAATCCTTAATGAGATTTATGAACAGGATTTTCTTAAAAGCTCCTTTGGTTTTCGGCCAGAGCTTGGATGCCAAAATGCACTGGCAACAGTGAGCGCACTCACTGGTAGAAAAGGGCTGAGTTATGTTCAGGAAGTAGATCTT
>JBILOD010000581.1:0-2681 GCA_044374645.1 Pseudobdellovibrionaceae bacterium
GAAAAAGAGAAAGTGTTTGATGTTGTTCACCCAGATTTGGTTCTCACCGGCCTCATCCAAGCTTTAAAATTAAATCCCCAAGGAGCTGAAAAATGAATGTTGAAATGTTGAAATGTAAAATCCATCGCGCCACAGTCACTGACGCTGATTTAAACTATGAGGGTTCTATCTCAATTTGCCCCAAGTTGATCAAAGCGAGTGGATTGTTACTCAACGAGAAAGTTGATATCTACAATTGCAACAATGGAGCACGATTCACCACTTACGTGATCGAAGGGAAAACGGGCGAGATTTGCCTTAACGGTGCGGCCGCACGCCATGTTCAACCCGCAGATATTGTTATCATTGTCAGTTACTGTAATATGCCCATTGAGGAAGCTCGCGTCCATCAGCCGAAAGTCGTTTTTGTGGATAATAAGAACCGTATGAAAGTTGTAAAGAGTAAAGGATAGCGAGAATCGGAGTCCCTTAGTGATTGCCCTAGGGGCTATTGATACGAATAGAGAAATCTTAATGAAGTCTTAACAAAGTCCGGCTTCACAATCTGTTACAGCGAGGGGGCAACATTAACCCCTCCTCTCGATCTTTAAAGGAGTTCACTATGAAAACGCTCATCGGCCTCTGCACCATCTTTATCTCTGTCTCAGCTTTTTCCAACACTATCGAAACCGTTTTTAAGACCAACACTATCATCCCTCGCCAAGCCCAAACTAAGATACTAGATGCCCTAGCTGCAAACTGCCCATTTGGTATCAGCGCCTGGGGGCTTTCCGAAATCAACTCCACTCTGGTAGAACAAGAAAATGATTCTGGATCGCAGTTAAACATTTTTGAAACTTCCATGAATAGCCGTTATTCTTATGATGGAATGCACCCATCACGACAGACCATTCTTTTCAAAACCATGGTTACGGGAGATGCACACAATCCCGCGATTGATGTGAAGGTTGAAATTCTCCAAGGCCATTGCGACGACTCCGGCCGATAGGCTGTGAAACTAATCGGCATTAATGATCAAGGTTGCGGATCTTTCTTCCAAAGTTCAAGGGCCTGCTGACGCAGCAGATTTTTCTGCCCTTTGGCAAGCTGACTCCAATGACTCGGGTTGAGCAAAAGCCGCAACATCAAATCAAATAATAAATGGTGCCGGCGAAACGCTCGATGTCGCCTATGGGGAAGGATCGGGTCGAAAATCCCCCCAAGTCGAAAAACTTGTCTTGGATTTTTGCGAACCCAAGACCAGGACCCCATCTCTAAACAGAGCGGAATATAAACAGATTTTGTTCGTTCGCGATGTTTATCGTAAATATAATCCCAAAGATCACCATGGGTGACGTAATTCATCGCCTGCGGTTCGACTTTGTAGACATGGTAAGGATAGGTGGCATCAAGCATCTGTTTAATGGCCATCATTTCAGCCAAATGATGGAACGGCTCAGTCGTTTTAGCATAGGGAAACCACAACTGATCGTTAAACCCAAAACCCGAATGAACATCCAAACTCAGAGCACAGCGACTTTCCGCTAACTCCTCAGTCATTGTCTTCACCAAAGCAGCGGCTTCGAGCTCCATGGGATCCGTTGATTCTCCACGATACCAAGGAAAAAGTGAGCCCAACCGATGCCCACTGAGCAAAGGCACTGTTGAGCCCTCAGCTTCGATGGGCGCGTTGCGCATGAGATCGATGCCATTGGCATTCGATCTCTGTGTGAGTGCCATTCCCCAAGGATTCAAAAGCGGTATAAAAACCACTCGCACTTTTTTCAAAACTGATTGCGCATGACTGTCCCATTGCACCAACTTATTGAAACTTGTAAGTAGTGCGTTCACGACCTGAGTGCCGATGCGCTCGAGCCCATGTACACCACCCACCAAGACTAGGACGGGACTCCGAGGATCATTGCTACCATAGGTGATTCTATAAAGAGGAAGATCCTGCAATGGAATTGAACGAAAGTTGGACTTACTTGGTAGAGGAACGCTTTCAAGTGTCTCTACCCGACCGACACAGGCCTCATTTAGAAATTGCTCTAAACTGGACAATTCTGGTAATTTTGCCTCGAGAAATTGATCCCGTTCCATCCCTACAACCACCTACAAACACTGTTGTAGCGTATTGAGGCGACGAGGCGAAGTTAAAAACGCTTTAAGTCGTAATTCATTCACTAAAGAATCGCCACCATAAAATGCAAATGACACATCTTGATTGCGGATCGATCGCAGAACACTCTCTTCCTGACATCGACACTCCAGCATGGTTTTCCAGGAGCGGAGTTGCTTTCGATGGTGAAGATCGCTATTCGCTAGCATCGGAAGGCCACTGTGAAAAACCTCATCGAATAACTGAGCGCCGCTGGCAACCTCCCATGCATCCAATAGATCACTCAAATTGGCACGATCCTTCCATAATTGTAGGGTTGGAATATAAGTCGGGTCTAATGTGAAAACCGGGTGAGCTGCGACCGTCACACCACCCTGCGCCTTGATTGACCGTAGCACACCTTCGACCGATTGATCAGGATCAACCCACTCTCGCACACCCAACCCTAGAATATGAGCCGATCGTTGAGTGCGAAGGGCGTTCTTCGTGACTTCAATTCCTGGCAACAACAACATCTTATACTGTTTCCAGGCACGACCAGCCTCTCTCTCAATCTCTTCAATATATTGGGGACATTTGT
>JBILOD010000105.1:0-9380 GCA_044374645.1 Pseudobdellovibrionaceae bacterium
TTTTCCAAATCAAGGGCCGTCCTGCGTACATTATTCGAGAGAAAACCGATGTCTCGAATAGCTAATCAGCTCGCTTTGGTCTTTTTATTCTTGGCGTTGGGAGTTTTCCTCTTTGGCGTGGGATTCGTGTCCATCGGTCCCGCCAAAGTCGACTTGAGTCCCCTTGGGCTTTACTTGATTCCCTTTTGGTATTTTTCAAAAAAAGCATCGGACGGTCATTTCAACAACTCCAGTTTTCTCACTTACCAACGTTGGATTGAAAAACTCTTAAGACCTCGAGCCCTTGCCGTGGTTGCCGTGATCGCCGTCTTGTATTTTTTTACTCTCCATGTGTTTAAGCATTGGAGCTTCAAAACGGATGGCTTTGACATGGCCTTCGTTAATCATGCACTCTTTAATGTTCAAACACCAAAATGGCTTTATTGCAGTGTCTGTCAGAACAACACCTATTTGGCAGAACACCTTTCCTGGACACTGCTTATTCCGGGTCTGTTTTTTTCTTGGATTTCAAGCAACGAACTGGTGTTTTTACTGCAAGCCCTCTGCGTAGTGATGGGCTGTGTGATAATGATCAAAACGTTTATCCCAAAAGACCGTTCCGCCCTTTGGGCGATAGTATTACTGATGTTTCTTTCTCAGATGACTTTGCATCGGTCGCTCGTTTGGGACTTTCGGGAAGATGTTCTTGGTTTTTTATTTGTGGGATTGATGCTCGTTGGGCTGGTTCGCAAAAACTTTGTTTTTTTCTATCTTATGTTCGGACTAACCCTCCTCACTAAAGAACACACTCCGCTCATCTTGATGTTTCTTCCAGGGCTGCTGTGGTTTGATCCGTCTTTAAAACTGACCCACTCACAAAAAATCTGGCACAGCCTGGTGATCCTCGTGGTCTCTTCCGTTTATTTTATCCTTGGCATGAAATGGTTGATACCAATGGTCTCAGGTAGCCACACTCGCAGCCATCCCATTTCACTCCGTTACGGCGAGTACGGGAATTCCCCCATAGAAATCCTCAGCAACCTTTTAACGACGCCTCGTTTATGGGGGAAGTTTTTCAGTACCTTTCTCTTGTCTAAAGATTCCTTACTTTATCCAATCTTGTTGTTGGGCCCACTCGGATTTTGGGCACGCAAACAATGGCCGTGGTTACTCCCGATTCTACCCGGCTTAGGGATGAATCTTCTTGGCAACAGCACCCAAAAATCCTTGAGCTTCCACTATGACCTCGTGTTTTTACCCTTTTTGTTTGCCGCATTTTTAAAAAGCGTTGAGACCGAGCCCACTCCCACAATAGACGCGTCCTCCTCCCTTTGGAGTCGCAAACTCTTGTGGGTGCTCATCTTTGGAGGATCCTGGCCGTTTGCATCCATTAAAGTTCCAACGCCGAATGACTGGAACAACGTGTATTTTTTAAAGGAACTTCCGCCATTTGTCAGTACTGCCGCTAGCATGCACACTCTCGCCCATCTCACCCACGTGCGCAAAATACACGAACTCAACATCACTGTTTCCGGCGAGACTTTTCTTACGAATAATCAACATCCCTATGGCAAAGGCCAACTCATTCCTCTGGACGCACAACAGTTGGTTCTTGATCGACGTGTTCCTGAAGAAGAGAGCATCTATCAGTCGCTACTGCAAAAATCAAACTTCGCCGTGATTCAAAGATCGCCCGATGAACGATTTGTCGTTATGAAAGAAACCCATTGAATCTACAGAATTTTACTTTTTGGGTTTAACGATAAAGTGTCATTCAGTGAGCCATCGATTGAAATGCTAATTCGAATTCATCGAAGGATGATAGAAATTGCACCTTCGGCTCCCCTGCAGACCATTCTTTAACGAAGCTGGAGTCCCATTTTTCAAGATTCCCGCCGACCCATAGCTGGACAGAATTATTCATCGTCGCCCTAGTCTGCGAAATAAACTTCGCGGCACGTCGGGCGGTTTCTTTCGAAAAAACTAAAGTACCAAGAACCACAACACTGCTTCCCAATGACTCAGAGGTGGCCACCAATGACTTATGGGGAACATTGCAACCTAAATAGAAAATGTTGTATCCCATGATGGCAGCGAGGCACGCAGCAATATGAATCCCAAACTCATGGTAGTCGTACTCAGGAGTAGCAAAGACTAAAGTGATTTTATTGCGCTCGGAAAACACACTGGGAGTTGCTGTCGCCATACCGAACAGGATATCACTCAAAAAGTGTTTCAACACCGCAGACAACGAGTGTTCATGGGAAACATCCAGTTTTTTTTCGGCAACCAATGCGCCAAGCCGAGACAACAGGGGCGTCACAAATCCCAACAGAAATGTCCGAACATCCATCTGCAAGCGAAGATGCTGAATCAAACTCATAATTTCGCGAATTCTGTAGAATTGAAGATGATCAAGAGTTTGCTGAATCGATTGCTGTATTGGCTGATGCAACTGGATCTCTTGCGTCCGAGGCCCAATTTCGGAGCACAAAGTGGGACTGAAAAACTGAAACCACAAATCTTCAAGTTCTGCAGTCTCTAGTGACGCAATTTGGCCAATCTGGCTGCCCTGCTGAACTAAGCCGGATAAGAGTCTAATCCTCTTCACCTCATCGACAGAATACTCCCGCCGCCCGCCGGAGCTTCGAGCGGGAACAATAGCGCCATAGCGTTTTTCCCACGCTCTTAGAGTATGTTCAGAAACACCTGCCATTTGAGCTACTTTTTTAATGCCTATCATAAACTGTGAACTAACAGACTTATTGACCACTGTCCATGTCTAATCTGTGTCAATGTATCGGTAGACAATAGTTTGACAGAACGATCGGGTTCGCAGAAAGTACGTAATTATGAAACCCGACCGGCCCAATACAAACACAAACAGTGAAAATCTCGATATCCTAATTATTGGAGCGGGATTAGCCGGACTTTGTTTAGCGTATCAGGTCCGACTTCAAAACCCTCGTGTGGCCATCACCATTCTAGATGAGAATGAAACATTGCCAGACAATCGCACATGGTCATTCCATGAATCAGACATTGAGAATCTTGAATCTTGGCGCCCCTTCATCTGCTCTTCGTGGCCAGGATACCAGGTGACGTTTTCCTACCAAAGACAACTTAACTCTCCTTACCATAGAATCGCAGGAAAGCACTTCTTCGAAAAAATGAGGGCATTTCTTGGTGACAGGTTGAGATTAAATGTAACCGTTTCTAGCATCAGCGGCCATCAGGTGACGACAACAACCGGCGACACATACTTCGCTCCATTTATTGTAGACACTCGGCCAAATCAAAATCTAACTCTTGAGACTATGAAAAACCTGGGCTGGGGCTTTCAAAAGTTTTATGGACAAGAAGTCTTGCTCAGAAAGCCCCATGAGTTGAAACTCCCAATACTGATGGACGCTTCAGTGAGGCAAACGGATGGATATCGGTTTATGTATGTCCTACCACTCGATGAGAATCGCCTTTTGATTGAAGATACCTTCTATAGCAACACCTTCGATTTGAATCACGAGTTAAGCGCGAAGGAGATTGCCCAATACGCACAACAAAACAGCTGGGAGATTCAGTCGGTTGAACGAACTGAAAGCGGCTGCTTGCCGCTTCCCACGACATCGGCATTATCAATGGCGACGGCTCCGCTACAAACAAAAAATAATTTTACATGCGCCCTTGGAATGGGTGGTGGTTTTTTTCACCCGGTCACTGGCTATTCTTTCCCATGGGCCGTCCGAGTAGCAGAAGCTTTCAGCTTTGAATCAGGCGCCACCAGTTCGACCCTATCAGGTTCTGAATGGGCCTCCAAATATGAAACTCTGAAACAAGAGTTTCAGGACACAGAATCTTTTTACCTTTTGCTGAATCGCCTGATGTTTCACGGCGCCACCACGGCGAGCCGCCGCGCTATTTTTGACCGATTCTATCGCCTTCCCGAATCGACCATCAAGAGATTTTATGCGGGACGCTCTCATTGGGGAGATCGCGTTCGGTTACTCGCCGGAAAACCTCCGATCCCACTGACTTCCGCCATCTCCGCCATTTTAAAGAGGCCGCCCACTCTCACCCAGGGGACAGGAGAAAACTTTAAATGATGCCCTCCACAGAAAATTTCACAAGGTTGTTCAGAGACCAGGAAGTTTCCGATTGTTTCACGATTGGTACAGACTCGGAATTGCTTTCGCTTTATAAATCGAATTTATTTGACCCCATGCAAGAGTTTCTGTCCCGCCCCAAAAAGGGTTTTCGTGCCGAGCTTGTTCATATGGGGCAGGCTCTGGCCATTGCGTCCACCAATAAGGGCGAATATCAAATCACCGAAGCCCAAACTCAACAGGCATCCCTCTTTACTAACGTTATCGAATTTCTCCATGCGGGTTCGCTCATCGTCGATGACATTGAAGACCAGAGTCAATGGCGACGCGGGAAGCAAACCATGCATGAGCTTTACGGGATCCCAATCGCACTCAATGCAGGAAATTGGCTTTATTTTTGGCCCCTCATGCTGATTCAAAATGCTGATTTGAAAGTTCAAATAAAACACCAAGCTCTATTTGAATGTCACCAAACTCTTTTACTCGCACACACTGGCCAAGCCCTTGACGTCGGCACTCCCATGTCACAGTTACCACGCGAGAGAACTATTGCTTTGGTTATGAAATCCATTGAATTAAAATCAGGCGTGCTAACTGCCCTGGCCATGAAATTAGGAGCTTTAACTGTTCTCAACTCAAGCGAAGCCGAGACTCTTGCTTTAATTGACAGAACCGGTCGCCATATCGGCCAACTCCTCCAATTCTATGATGATATCGGTAACCTCACCTCTTCACAAAATCCTCAAAAGCAGTATGAAGATTTACGATTACAGCGCCCGTCATTTATTTGGTCTGCCTTGGCCGAAACCTCATCCCCTGTTGAATACCAGGCTTTTATCTCTGATTTAAAGGTGACCCACACGTCCAAAGACTTTGGGCTTTTAGTGGAGAAATGGCAGCTCGCCCAAAGGGCCAGAGCACAAGCCACGATTCGGCGAGACCTATGGATGGAGGAGCTGCGCGCTCAAACCACAAACTTTAACACTCAACTAGTACGATCAATCAATGATCTTATCGAAAGGTTATCCAATGCCTATTAAGAACCAAAAGACAAAGTCTGCCATTGTTATTGGTAGCGGGTTTGGAGGCCTCGCTGCCGCAATCCGCCTTCAAAGTTTGGGTTTCAATGTGACTATCTGCGAAAAACGAGATCTCCCTGGCGGGAGAGCTTATGTTTATAAACAAGACGGATTTACATTTGATGCGGGTCCAACGGTCATCACTGCCCCAACTTGTCTGGAAGAAGTCTTCACCTCAGCAGGAAGAAATCTTCACGACTACTGCGAACTGTTGCCAGTGTATCCATTTTACCAACTCTGTTGGGAGGACGGCACTCGCTTCAATTACGGAGACAACTTAAATGAAACATTGGAGCAGATCCACGCGATCAGTGGAAGAAAAGATGCCGAGGGCTATAAAGATTTTTTAAACTATACTAAAGAAGTCTTTGAAGAGGGTTACGAAAAACTCTCGGCTGAACCATTTCTAGATTGGTGGTCGATGATTCGTGTAGCGCCTCAACTAGTCCGACTGAAGGCTTATCAAAGTGTCTACCAGACGGTTTCTCAATACATCAAAAATGCCAAAATTCGACAGGTCTTCAGCTTCCACTCCCTCCTCGTTGGCGGCAATCCCTTCGAAACCTCATCGATTTACACTTTGATTCATTTTCTTGAAAAAAAGTGGGGAGTCACTTTTCCAAAAGGAGGCACCGGAGCCTTAGTCGGCGCCTTTGTGAAATTGTTTAAAGAAAAGGGAGGCAAAATTTTACTGAACTGCGAACTTTCAGAGATTGTGGTTGAACAAGACCGGGTCAAAGGAGTCAAAACCAAAGATGGTCATTTTATTGAGGCGGATTTAGTGGTGAGCAATGCCGATGTGATGCACACTTACAAAAAACTCCTCCATAAAACTCAGCGTGGCCAGGAAATGGCTCAGAACCTCGACAAAAAACGCTACAGTATGTCGCTCTTTCTCATTTATTTTGGCACCAAGAAAAAGTTTAAAAATCTGGCCCATCATATGGTCATCTTTGGTCCACGCTATAAGGAACTCCTTGCTGATATTTTTCACAATGGAACTCTTGCTGATGATTTTTCGCTTTATTTGCACGCTCCAACTGTGACTGACCCTTCTTTGGCCCCTGACGGCTGCGAAGGATTTTACGTTCTGTCACCAGTCCCTCACCTGGGAAATGCTGAAATCAATTGGAAGTCGGAAGGACCCAAATACGCAGAAAAAATCCTCAGCTATTTGGAACAACATTACCTTCCAGACTTGAAGAAAAATATTGTGACACAAAAAATATTTACACCCGACGACTTTGAGCACGAGCTGAATGCCCACCATGGATCGGCGTTCTCGCTTGAGCCTATCCTTACTCAAAGCGCCTACTTCCGTGTTCATAACCGCGACCAGGCGATCAAAGGATTATATTTTGTAGGGGCCGGCACTCATCCTGGAGCTGGGGTTCCCGGCGTTGTTCAATCGGCCAAGGCCACCTGTAAAGTCATTGCGGATGACTTTAATCTAAAGGCAAGTGAGTTTAAGTCCGGTTTTAGAAATCAATCTCAAAGTGAGGTCATGAGTGAGCTTTGAGCTAAGTCGGGCGGCCATCACCTCCGGTTCACGTAGTTTTCGAATCGCCTCATTGGTTTTAAACCCGAAGATGAAATATGGCGCCTACATGCTCTACCGTTGGTGTCGAGCTTGCGACGATGCCATCGATAATGCGCTTGAAGATGGGACCGATCAAACAGCGAATGAGGCCGCAAAAACCGAATATGCCAATCAGCGATTACAAGCTCTAAAGGATGAGACAACCAAAGCTCTCGAAGGTTATGCTTTTCCTGAAATCTCTCCTCACTCGGGACTCTATGAACTTCACCACCGCTATCAAATACCCAAAGTGTATTTTTATGAGCTTTTAAATGGCTTTCAAATGGATGTCGAAAACTTCCGACCTAAATCGGCCGATGATTTGCTCAGATACTGCTACCATGTCGCTGGCGTCGTAGGACTCATGATGTGTCCCATTTTAAAAACGACAGACCCGCGGTCTCATGTTTATGCTGATACTCTGGGGCGAGCCATGCAAATGACCAATATCGCCCGCGACATCAAAGAGGATCGCCATCTCGGTCGATTGTATCTTCCCCAACAATGGCTCGATGACCACAATCTCACCTTTGACGACCTTTTGGACCCAAAAAATAAACAAAATCTTTTTCTCATTGTTTCTAGGCTTCTCGATTTGGCCGATCAATACTACGCGAATGGACGGTGTGGTTTGGCCTTTTTACCTTGGCGGGCGGCTTGGGGTATCAGTGTTGCCAGCACATTGTATCAGCGCATTGGCTGGAAAATTCGTCACATTGGCCCCGATGCTTTGGATCAACGGACCATTCTCTCAAATCGTGAACGACTCTGGGCGATATTGCATGGTACATGGGAATTCTGGAGACTCCGCCGTTCTTCAACGACAGACGAGTTCAAAAAAAAAGGACTTAAAACATGATTCAATCGATTAAATCGTTCCTCTGTGATTTTAGAACCTATGTTGGAAGAGTAAGTCTCTTCGATCCCAATGACTGGATAGTCTATGTGCTTTGGAATGGCATGATGGCGGGACTCTTCATCGCCGTCGCGGCATTTCTCGCCCTTGGAACCCAGCACGGAGTTCAGTACCCAGTCATGGTTTGGAATATTCCTTTAGGCATAGGTTGTTTTGTCGTGGCTATTGCCATTGATACAATTGGACACCGTACCATCTATAAGGAGGCCCTTGCACAGGGTGAGGCCCTCATTCACCATATGACTATTTTTTCAGGAATCACCAGCGTCGTTTTATTGTGCCTTGGATACTCACACCCGGAATTGGTGCGCATCCCCGCACTAGTCTTTATTTTTCTCAGTGTGATTTATAGTTTTTTTGACGAAGCCCTTCACTGGCATCGTTACCTCACAAAAAAATCGGACCGAATCGAAATGTGGAGTCATTTTTTTATTTTAGTTGGCCATTTAACCATGATCGTGAGCTGGTGGCAGTGGTTTTCAGATGGATACCCCGGGGTGAAAGAAACTCTATTATGGTTGAAATAATCGCGGCATTCACTGGACTCGGGCTCTTTGCATGGAGATTGCGCGAACGCCGTCCATTGGAAGTTTCACGCCATCCCCCAAAGTTCCAAGAACTCACCAACGATGCAAGTCCTACACTGAAGGATTTAAGCATTCTTATTCCAGCGCGGAATGAGGCCCACAATTTGCCGTACTTGCTGGAATCGCTCAGTCCAGCCCAAAAGGAAGGCGTGACGATCCTGGTGATTGACGACCAATCCACTGATGGAACTGGCGATATTGGTGAGAGATTTGGAATTATGACTTACAGGACAGATCCAAAACCTGATGGATGGTCCGGAAAGAACTGGGCCTGCCAACAGGGTTACGATCACCTCAAGAACCAACAAAAGATGACAAAATACATTTTGTTTACAGATGCTGATACAACTCATCATCCAGAGGCCGTAAAGACATCTCTAGAATGGTTGCACAAGTGCGCCGCTGATGTTCTAACGGCCAGGCCCTATCATAGAAATCCTCAATTCTGGGAGCAACTTCTTGGCCCATTTTATCTGCTGATTTCATTTATCACGAATGCCAAAAACCCCCACCCTTCGCCCCAGCGTTTTTTTTCCATTGGCCAGTACTTACTGTTTCGTAGTGATGCCTACGAAGCGATTGGTGGGCATCAGGCGATCCGAACAGAACTGGCTGAAGATTTGGCCATAGCAAAGAATTGTTTTTTGCGGGGTCAAAAGTTTGTCGTTCACCCAAACGCAGACCTTTACACCACCCGAATGTATGCAAGCAAAGATGCCTTTTTTGGCGGTTGGCAACGCAACTTCCGGCTCGGACTCAAACAAACCCATTGGCTGACCGCTGTTGAGGTGATTTTGGTTATCGGAGCCTTGATGAAGCCACCCACATTTTGGCACTACAGCCTTGGAGCGTTTCTAATGGGATGGTTCCAAACTAAAGAGGGACGGTTCCATTGGCTTGGAGCGCTTCTCTATCCCATAAGTTTGATGGCATTTATTTTGGTATCACTAACAGCCATTATCACGAGTACACAAAGAAAACCCATTTATTGGAAAGCAAGGGAGTACGAACAATGAACTTAAAAACTTTGAGGCAGTTTCAGGGGCTTTACTTAAAAAAAGGATTCCTCCTATTCTGGTTGATCAACAGCCCTTGCTCACTGAGTATTGCCAACACCGGACCTGATTCAGAACCACTTCG
>JBILOD010000435.1:0-3864 GCA_044374645.1 Pseudobdellovibrionaceae bacterium
TTAATCCAGCATAGCGCCTTAGCATTTCCTCGTCTTCACTCCATTGGCGGCGGATATCCATGATTAAAAGTAAACACACCACATCTCCACGCACCGCAAAGTAACTTTCAACAATCTTTTGATAGTCCTCAACTTCATCGCGACCACGAGACGCATAACCGTAGCCTGGCATATCAACGAGACGGTAGTCCCCCATATCATAGAAATTAATCAGCCGAGTCTTTCCAGGGGCCTGACTCACCCTTGCCAACTGCAAACCAGTCCAAGCATTAACCAAGGATGATTTTCCGGCATTGGAACGCCCTGTAAGAGCAATCTCAGGCACTCCCCCCTCAGGAAAGTCTTTAGCCAGAAAGGCACTCTTGAGATACTTCGCCTTTTTTGCAGGCGCTTTTAATTTGGGCTTCAAACTGGAATTACCTTGAGGCTTGGCGCTTTGTTGGCTCTTAGATTGGTTTTTATTTGCGGACGGTTTGCCGCCCTGGCGAGTGTTGGATTTCGCTGATGGTTTTGATTTAAATTTTGATTTCATCTCTACCTTTTCCAGGAATCTGGTCTCAAAAACAAGACTTTCCCCTATTCTACTCAAAAATACTGAATTCTCAGACTGGCACAGAGCTTGCCTATGGACAATTTACGCAAGGAGGACCGTATGTCGGCAATTAACTATTTTCTTAAACTCAATCAAAACGATCAAAGCATTCCTTATGCTTTGATTTCCCCTCTCATCACTATTGGGACTGCACCCGAAGTCACCATTACCCTTCCTAGAGGCTCATCGGATGAGCGTCACTGCCGCATCGAAAGACGAGAAAACAGTCAGTTCGTGATTCGTGACCTTCGATCTTCGACTGGCACCTTTGTCAATGACACTCGCATTCTAGAGGCTTTTCTCCTGCCAGGAGACAAAATCAGACTCAACGAAACCGTTTTTGAATTCACCACCGATCAGCTTGTTCAGAAAAATGAACCAACTCCCCTCTTAAAAAGTCGAAACCCCCAATGGAAAGAACGACTCGAAGCCATTCCAAGCTTGGCGCGAACCGCCTTCCCCGTTCTTGTCCTTGGCCCCTCTGGATCCGGAAAAGAGCTCATAGCGAAAGCTCTCCATGAACATTCAAACCGCGCACACGGTCCATTTGTAAGCGTCAACTGCAGCGCACTCTCTGAAAATCTGATCGAAAGTGAACTATTCGGCCACATCAAGGGAAGTTTCACTGGTGCGCTCAATGACCGCAAGGGAGCCTTCGAAACAGCTCGTGGTGGAACGCTCTTCCTTGATGAAATCGGAGACCTTCCCTACAGCCTCCAGGCTAAATTACTAAGGGCTCTTGAAAATAATGAGATCCGTTCGGTTGGATCAGACAAAACCATTAAAACCGATGTGCGCATCGTCGCAGCGACCCATCAAAATCTTCACCAAAAAATTGCGGACAAAAGCTTCAGAGCCGATCTTTTTTATCGCTTGAATGTCATTACATTACAGACACCCGCTTTGGCCGATCGAATGGAGGATTTTGAGGACATCTTTTTTAACCTTTGCCGTGAAGCTCGCACAAAATTCTCATTTCAAGCCATTCAAACTCTCAAAAATCATAGATGGCCCGGAAACATTCGCGAACTCAAAAATGTTGTTTCAAGAGCTGCGGCTACTTTTCCAGGTCAAACTATCGACGAACATCTGGTAAAGGGCCTCATCGATCAGACACCAACCTCTCCGTTTGACGCCATCTCTAACGAGGACCTCATCCCCGTGCTCAGCGGAAAAACCAACGTTGTAAAAGAGATGGAGAGGCAATTAATCCTAACTAGGCTCATTGCAAACAAAGGAAATCAACGTCGCACCGCCAACGATTTGGGAATGCCTAAAAGCACTCTGCACGATCGCATTAAGTCCTATAAAATTGATTTAGCAAAGCTTGAAGCCGAACTCAACTGACAAGTGGTCGGTCAAAAATTCTATTCAGGGTTTGATAAAGAAGTTTCGAATTTCAACTCGACGGATGATCCCATCGGTGAGCTGTTTGTTCAGCTCCTGACGGAGATCTTCTTTCAATATACTTTTCCCATCCAAAGTATCGAGACTCTCATAGGTGTGGTCCTCTAGAACTCGTTCCACGAGATCAACAAATTCACTTTCACGAGCCTTAAGGTCGACCACCACATCGCCTGAACTTCCTTCAAAAACAAATTCAAAGAAAGCCATTGGATTTTCCCTGTCAGGATCCCTTCGCTTGAGATTCACCACCACCGGTTTCATTTGAAACGAATAGGCCTTCACGCGCGGTGAGTTATAAAAAGGTTCAGTTGAAGAATCGGCATCATAGGAAAATGCATAGTCAGCCAACTCGTCCATCGATCCATGAAATTGAAAGCTTTCGCGATACAAAACCTTTGACTTGACAACTTGAAAGTAAAAATAGGTCGCTGACGTAAGGGTGACTGAATAAACCACAAACAGGATTTTACGCTTACGTGACCATCCTGCGAAAATACCATAAATATTTCTAACTTTTCCTAAAATTAGCTTTGCAAATTTGGCGACTTTCTTGGGCGCTTCAAAAATGATCCAGATCCCAAAATACTTTAAATGATAAAAAGCCTTGGCCGCTAGATCGATGGCCTTTTCTTTCAGTTTTTTCTTGAGATTGGTCAGTCGTTCTTTCAGAGAAAGACCAGCGGGTGCGGAATTGTCACCGTCGAGATCCAAGGACTCAATTTCCAGATTCAGGTCGGCAAAATCCGAGGTGAGCTGTCCTAGCTCTTTATCGATATTTGGAGCAAATTGTGCTAAAAGGGCATCGGCATCCTGGTTTGGATCTCCATCGAGCTCATCAAGAAATGCATCCGGATGACTGAGCTTTGCTTTTTTGCGTTCCTCTTGTGAATCCTCAGATGACTGAGCCAAACCCATCCTCCAAATGACACAACTCGGTTGGTGTGATCTTAAACTTTAGTTTGAGGGCCTTTCCAAAGAGAGTCAAACCCCTGCAAATGCCCCGACCAATGGACAGTGGGGCTAGTACGATGAGGGTCGCTGTGAGGGTCGCTGTTCATCAGTCGATCGTATTTGTTCCTGTTCCTGTTCCCGTGCCGATGACACCAAGGGAGCAACTTTGACTTTAGGATTCGCGCAAACATTCCGATAAGTTCATTGATCGCACGACCAACAAAAGGAGTTGTTATGGGAAAATGGATTTTTCTCTTGTTTCCTCTCATCAGCCTTGCTGGATGTATTCATCTCGAGCGTACCCCACAGAGCGGCTATGCTTTGGGCTTGGCAGAAAAAACTTCCGCAACCAATGCTCTCGCTTTTCCGGCCAACTACAATGTACCCCGGCTCCTGGCGGAGATTGGGCTCAATCCTGAAGACTTAAACACCCAAGAGGGTTTGCGAAAATTTCAAAAGGCTGTTGAAATTAAGCGACTCGAATCCCTATTAACCGACGAGCGCGAACGACGCCAGTATTTCAAAAATCGCCCTTGGCTTAAGAACGAAGATGAACAACTCGAGTTTCTAAAACAAAATGGATACTACGCAAGACAAACATGGTTACGGAAACAGTCCATTGGCAAACGCCCTGTCGAGATTGATAAAAATTATGAAGACTTAATTGCCAACAAGGATATTGCCGTCGAAATGCCAAATGAGTTGGTTCGTCGGAGCTGGGGACCACCAGACGGTATTGAGATCGCTGGCAACCCCATCTATGGCAATGAACGCTGGCGGTATAAGCGCTACACGCCATCACCGGAAGGCTATCGTCTCCAAAGTCGTATTGTTTACTTTGAGGCAGGAAAAGTCGTAGGTTGGGAACAAGTTGACCACAACTAACATGTGAATAGAGTCTAGATGAGTTTGAG
>JBILOD010000292.1:0-5482 GCA_044374645.1 Pseudobdellovibrionaceae bacterium
GGTCTCGGGCTGAGTAAGGCAGAATGCCGGCATTGCAATAGAGGTAAAAAGATGAAAATTGGCATCATGACTGGAGGCGGAGATGCTCCCGGCCTCAATGGCATCATCGAAGCATCCGTGAAAACACTCATTCAAAAAGGAGCCTCCGTCTTAGGGATCGAAGATGGATTTGAAGGCTTTGTACAAGGGCGAACACGCCTATTGACTTTGAAAGATGTTGAAGGTTGCCACCAAATTGCAGGTACCGTTCTGGGCACCTCAAATAAGTATGGTTTAAAAGGGCGTGAAACTGAGTTTTTGAAAAAGTATCATGAGTATCAATTGGATGGCATCATCGTTGCTGGCGGCGATGGTACGTTTGCCAATCTCAAAGACCTTTATGGAAAAATCAAAGTTTTGGGAGTCCCTAAAACCATAGACAATGATTTATCAGGAACAGAAATCACATTTGGTTATGATACAGCCTGTTCGGTGGTTGCCAATGCGGTCGATGCCCTAAGAGCCACCGCCGAAGCTCATCGCCGGGTGATTGTCGTGGAAACCATGGGACGCACAGCAGGCTGGATTGCCTTAGGGGGAGGTCTCGCGGGATATGCCGATGCCATTCTCATTCCAGAAATTAGTTTCAATAAAAAAGACCTCACTGACCATCTTCAAAAACAACTAGTAACTAAACGAGGTTTAGTTGTGGTGGTCGCTGAAGGTTCAAAACCTGAAGGCGAATCCGCAACGGTCGCTTACCATGTGCAAGGCAGTCCTCAACCAGAACGCCTTGGTGGAATTGGGCTGAAACTCACCCGTATGATAGAAGAGGCCACTCAACACGAATCACGCCATGTTGTCCTCGGTCACCTACAAAGAGCCGAGCATCCTACAACGACCGATCGATTCCTCACTCTTGCAATGGGTGTCGAAGTTGCTAAACAAGCGTTGAACAATCAATGGCAGCAAGCCGTTGTCTATCGGCAAGGCCGAGTGCAAATGGCGCCTTTAGAAGACCTTATGGGTCCCGCTCGTCTGATTGATCCGAGTCATCACTGGATTCATATTGCCCGCGCCCTCGGGATCTTTGTTGGAAAATAGCCTTGAGCAGCGACAAGCTTCCAGGTTGTAATTGCACGCCCTTGCCTTTCCAATCCAGACACCCTGAACGTTGTAACCACGAGCCTTGTAAAAATGAAAATCTGGAGATTAAAAAATGGTTCTGTCAAAAAGACCAATCAGTCGCGCATTTTGAAGACAATGAAATGATCCATTTTGATCCATCCGAATTTAGAAGTTCGTCTCCATTTTAAACAATGTAGGACTTTCAAGGAAACCAATCCAACAACCAAAATGATAAATCCCAGTTTCGTTGTCATTACCAGAGAATAGATGCGTACTCTTCGAAATGGAGAAGAAAACAACGGATCATACCTAAAGGATCCTTGGCTTAAGTCCGATAAGGAATAGGTGCGAAATACAAAGGGGGCGTGAAGTGCGAAGGCTCTTCCGTTGGAATTATTTTTTAATTCTCTTACTTTTATTCCATCTCTGTCTAGTAAGCTGTGGAGAGCTCACTTTATCCATTACCAACAAAAACAACTCAGGTTCAATATCAAAGGCAAAGCCTGCGATGGCAAAGTTACTTGGTTTGCCACTTAACCCAAGTAATTCAGTTTCATTGTCTGTTAGTGTCTTGGATGTAGCAGCCTATCGTTTCAAAGTTGGGGTCACAGGTGTGGTGAATTGTGCTGACCCACAGGGATATAGCCCGGAAAGCCTGGGAGTTGTTAGTCTCTCTGCAGACCTCAGTAGTGTTCCAGATGGTAGCATCAGCTTATGTGTCGTTGGTAAAAATGATTCAGGAACCTACCAAGATTTTTCAAATGCCACAGGTGCTACTTGGGTCAAGGATTCTATTGGGCCAACATCGCCAACGATTTTTGAAGATGGTGAATTTAACTTTTCTGCAAGCGACTCACCAGCATTGAATTGGGGGGTCTCAAGCGATTTAGGCACCGGTTTGGCCAAATATCAAATTTCTCTGGGTGAGATAAGTGGAGGAAACAATATTCTAAACTGGACGGATTTACCAAATACATTGTCTCATGATTTGAAGGGATTAACATTAGGAGGCAACAAACGTTATTTTACAGCCTTGAGAGCGATTGATCAGGCTGGCAATTTTAGTTCTCCAATTATGGGTGATGGCTGGTGGAATTTTGCAAAACACAAGCTGGCTGTTGATTCATCATCTCCTGTCGTACGCACTCTGGATGAAAACGCACACTTTGGCAGCGAAACGGCAATGTCTTCGGATGGCACCACTTATATCGTTGGTGCTCCTTACGATGATACTGATTCTATAGGAGCCAATTACATAGCTGATGCTGGGGCTGTTTTTGTCTATGTTAAGTCGAATGGGAGCTGGCTACTTCAACAAAAAATTGTAGCTCAAGGTGTGAATGCTCGCATGAGTTCGGATCATTTTGGCAGTTCAGTTTCTATTTATGGAGATACAATTGTCGTTGGAAGTCCTGATCAGGATTACGACGAATTTGGTGTCAATTCAAAAACCGACTGTGGTGCAGTTTTTGTTTTCACTAGGAGTAATGGCGTTTGGGCACTGGAGCAGAAGCTTGTGGCAACTGGTCCTAATGGGAGAAATAGTATGGACCAGTTTGGTAGGAGTGTTTCTATCAGCGGTGATACCATTTCGGTAGGAGCACCGGCCCATGATTTTGACGCCATTGGTTCTGGACAGCTTGCCGATGCAGGCGCCGTGTTCCTTTTTAATCGTGCTATGAATACCTGGAGCCTGCAACAAAAGCTTGTTGGAGCGTCTGCGAATGGGAGAGTCGCGGGCGATCAGTTTGGATGGGCAGTTTCTATCGAAACTAATACATTGGCTGTAGGAGCTCCTTACCAGGATTTCGATGAAGGGGGAAACAATTCGCTGTTAGGGTCTGGTGCCGTTTTTATATTTCACCGAGATGGTGGTGTTTGGAGTTTACAGCAGAAGTTATCAGGAACCGGGCCCAATGGGAGAATGAGCGGTGATGCTTTTGGTACCTCTGTTGCAATAAATAACAACACCTTAGTGGTAGGAGCACCCTTTCAACACTATGACTCCACAGGTGCTAACTATATTTTGTATGCGGGGGCCGCATATGTGTTCACAAGTTCTATGGGTGTCTGGAATTTCGAACAGAAATTAACTGGGAGTGGTATTAATGGAAGGGGAATGACCGATCAGTTTGGAATGAGCGTTGCAATCGATGGCAATACAATTGTTGTCGGTGTTCCTACCCAAGATTTTGATAGCGCTGGTGGTACAAACATTAATGATTCGGGTGCTGTCTTCATCTTTTTGCGTTCGGGGATAGTCTGGTCATTACAGCAGAAAATAGTGGCTTCGGGTTTGAATTCCAGAATGGCGAGTGATCACTTCGGAATGAGTGTGGCTGTCGCTGGCGATGTGGTGGGTGTAGGCTCTGACTACCATTCCTATGATGCAAGTGGTTCTATTCCGATCAATGGGGCCGGAGCTGTGTTTATGTTTCTGCGAACAGGAAGTTCTTGGGCGCAAACCACCAAGATAGTCGATACCGTAGTTCCCTATTCTCGCAGTGACTTGGCCTATTCCCGCTTTGGTCTCGATGTTTCAATTTCAGAAGATGGCAGTACGATGGTGGTTGGCGCACCAGGAGATTCTTATGATGAAACAGGTCACAATTTTATAGAAAGTTCTGGAAGTGTGTATGTGTATATTAAGGCAGGGGACTCATGGATCTTTCAGCAAAAATTAGTGGGTGTCGGTGGCAACAGTCGAAATTCTTATGATAATTTTGGGCGTTCCGTTTCAATAAGCGGAGATGTAATTGCAATCGGTGCGCCCTACCACTCTTATGACTCAAGCGGGGGAAATTTTCAATCATCGGCAGGCGCCGTATTTTTCTTTAGTCGAAGTGCTGGAGTTTGGACCTTCGAACAAAAGGTCGTTGGATCAGGTTTAAACGGTAGAAATGTAAATGATAATTTTGGTGATAATGTGTCAATCAGCGGCGATACCGCTGTTGTTGGTGTTCATAATCATGATTTCGATAGTTTAGGTGGCGATTCAAAAAATAATGCTGGTGCAGCTTTTGTTTTTAAGCGCACCGGTGGTTTGTGGAGCCTTGAACAGCGCATTGTCGCCCAAGGTGTCAATGCGAGAAATAGCGGTGATTTCTTTGGTGCGAGCGTGGACATAAGTAGTGACACAATCGCCATTGGTGCAAATGGTCATGGCTACGATGAAAATGGTGCAAACCACCTGTGGGCAGCGGGTGCTGTTTTTGTTTATACCAGAACTGGCACGAACTGGATTTTGCAACAAAAGATTGTGGCCGATGGTTTAAACGGCAGAGTTTTTGGTGATAACTACGGAACCTCTGTTGCGATAGATAGTAATTGTTTGGTTGTGGGGTCGCTCAATGAATTTGATTCGAATGGTGCAAATGCAATTACATTATCTGGATCTGCTTTTGTTTATGAACGGAATTCTGAAGTCTGGTCTTTAACGCAAAAACTATCCGCATTTGGAATAAATAGTCGTGAGGAGGGTGGGGCATTCGGAAGTAGCGTAGCAATCGATGGTACCACAATTTTGATTGGAGCCCCTGGCCAAAGTTCGGATGAATTAGGAAATAATTCTCTCAGCTATGCTGGTGCCGCCTATTTATTTTCAAAGGATGGTAATATCTGGTTGCCAATAAAGAAGCTGGTAGGCTTCGGGACTGGTGGACGAAATGAAGCCGATCATTTTGGTGACAGTGTTGTGGTCAGCGAGAATGGATCGAACGATGGATACACTATAGTTGTTGGGGCAACAAATCAGGATTTTAGCTCAGCCGGTACCATCCCGAGTTATGACACTGGGGCTGTATTTTCATTTTACTGAGAATCTACTGAGATTGCCTTATCATTTCACCAAGCAATTGAAGTTCACTATTGGTTGCTTATACGAGATTTTTGCGTAATTCTCGATCCATGATTTATGTCGATGCTGACGGTTGCCCCGTTAAAGAAGAGATTTATAAAGTTGCCGAACGACTTCAAGTCGAAGTTATTTTGGTCGCCAACAAATATATGGCCATTCCGCCGAATAAACTTTTTCGTTTAGAAATCGTAACCGATGGATTTGATGCCGCCGATGACTGGATCGTTGACCAGGTAACCCCAAAAGATCTGGTCATCACCGTTGATATATTATTGGCTGATCGCTGTATCAAAAAAGGGAGTCGGGTGCTCGGTCACAAAGGAGTGGAATTCACAGAGGACAATATCGGGATGTCTGTGGCCAGCCGCGAACTCATGCAGAATTTGCGACATATGGGGGAAAACACCGGTGGCCCTGCACCGATGGATAAAAAAGCCCGCAGTCAGTTCTTAGGGAAATTGGATCAAATTTTACACGCTCTCAAACGCCAAATGTGAAGGAGAGACCCATGGCCTATCG
>JBILOD010000585.1:0-2662 GCA_044374645.1 Pseudobdellovibrionaceae bacterium
TGCCAACATGAGGATTGGCCAAAAATTCGATTTCGGCGGGAGCCCCAAAGTCGACCAATCGGCGTAAAACATAGGGGATGTGAGGGGATTTGATGCGGGTGATAAGTTTTCCATCCGAATAGAGACCGGCGCCGCCCTCGCCAAAACACACATTATTGCGCCGGTCGAGTTTTCCATAACGCCAAAATTGGTTGATGCCTTTCATGCGTTGTTCCGCTTGAGAGCCACGTTCAAAGATTCGACAAGGAATTCCGCGTTCAATCAGGCGAAGGGCGCAAAAGAGCCCAGCGGGGCCTGTTCCAATAATGATAGGTTTGGTGTCACCGGGGTTGATCTTCTCTAAACTCCAGTCTGAGCGCGGAAGCGTTTCAGCAGATTCAGCCACTTCCACCGAATACACCAACTGCGGAGCCGCTTGGCGGCGCCGAGCGTCCACACTCTGGCGGAGAATGCGATAGTCACTATAATTGGGCACTAACTCGCGAACTTTATCATCTAAGTTATCATCGAGGCCAATGAGGAGATCATGAAAGATTTTTGACATTCCCGCACTCTAACACAATTCACTAAGTCTGAAAAGTTCTTCGACAAGATTCCAGTTTTCATTTATACTTTGGCGTCGACTAGATTCCGCTGAAAAAGGCCTACTTCTGCGTTGGCATCGCTTCATCTCTCACTCAACGTAGTGGGAACTACGCCTCGTTCGATTTGAAGCTCGCCGCCTTGAATTTGGCTCTTTTTCAGCAGAATCTAAAATAGACTTTATTGGTTTATTTTTAGAAGGGTCGTTTTTTGCCGAAAGAGGTTGGACTGTGAGGATATTATACTGGGTTCCTAAAAATCTACTGAGCTATTGGGTCGGTAAATTCATTCATTTTCGTTTCCCCCAGCCAATTCGTGGAGTCCTGATAAGAGCTTTTGCGCACCTTTATCGAATCAAGGTCGAAGAAGCGTCCAAACCTATTGATAGCTATGAGAGTGTGGGGGATTTTTTCATTCGTCAGCTAAAACCAGGAGTTCGTCCTATCGGTGCTGCGGATTACATTCATCCGGCAGATAGTAAGATGACTGCGCGCGGGGTGGTCGTGGGTCAGCAGCTCATTCAGGCCAAAGGGAGCACCTATCCTTTGGGCGCTTTTCTCCAGGATGCTCTCGTGGATCGATGGCAAAAAGGCTATTTTATCACCTATTATCTTTGCCCGACCGATTACCATCGGGTGCATTCTCCTGTGGATGGAGTGATAAAAGAGGTTCGCTATGTGCCGGGCAACCTTTGGCCAGTGAACGATTGGAGTGTGACCAATATTTCCGAACTTTTTGTAAAGAATGAGCGAGTGGTGATTGAAATTGAAACTCTACGTGGGCCGGTGGCTGTGGTTTTGGTGGGTGCCACCAATGTTGGCTCCATTCGTCTGACCTTTGAACCTTCCTTGCGCACGAATCATACCCATAAACGTGAACCCAATAAAATCACTTACGTGGAGCCTCAGCCCGTTAAGAAGGGCGATGAATTGGGAATGTTCTGTATGGGTAGCACGGTGATTGTTGTGACCACGTCAGCATGGGACGAGCTTAAAACGATCACACAATCCAGTGAGCCAGTGGCCGTGCACGTAGCTCAGTCTCCCATATAAGAACACTCTGTCGTGGGAGTTTCAGCCACCGTGACTTTTTGAAGTTCGGGTAATTGGGGTTTGAGTTTAGTGAAAAGATAAATACAAAGGGCTTCTGAGGTTGGATTCTCAAGCCCCGGGATATCGTTTAAGTAGCGATGATCCAAAACTTTGAGGGTAGGGTGTACGATCTGGTTCAAATCATGGTAATCATACATCCAGCCAAGGTCTTCTTTCCATGGGCCAAAGAGGGTGAGTGTGATCACGAAACTGTGGCCATGCAGTTGTGAGCACGGGTGCGAACTCGGCAGTCGGGTGAGTTTACGGGCAGATTCTAAACGATATTGAACTTTCATCTCAAAATTTTTGGACATCGATTAAACCTCGGTCTAATGTGATCTTTTCAGCGCAATTTGGTACGAATCCGTTGTAAATTGAAAAGGGTAGATCATGCAAGTTAGCAAATTTAAAATCCTCCATCTTTCCAAAGAAAACCTAAAATTTTCAGCGGCGCACTTTTTGATCTTTGATGAACATCGCGCTGAGCGTTTACATGGCCATAACTATCGGGTGGTAGTAGAGGTCAAGGTCCCCTGGGAGTCGTTTGTGGAGGTTGGTTATGGGATCGATTTCAGTGTCCTCAAACAGAAAGTAAAAGCTCAATTGGATGAATGGGACGAGCATGTCCTGTTGCCTGCGAAACACAAGGATTTTCGCATTAGTACCCAGGGAGAGTCGCTTGATGTGCGTTTTAGAGAACGGCACTATGTGTTTCCCCGTGCGGAAGTGGTGTTACTCCCCATTGTGAACACTTCGGTCGAATTGCTATCAGAGCTGCTGGCAGAAAGCTTTGGAGAGTCTTTTAAAGACTTGGGAATTTTGGGCGTGCAGGTACAAGTTGAAGAAACTTTGGGACAGTCAGCCAAAAGTTTTTGGGGCGACTTTAAATGAGGAATTGAAAATGGGTCACCCTTCAACTCAGGACAGTGTCTAGAATTGTAAGTTATAGGAATTGGAGCGGGATATGTTGATTGGATTTATGATTGGCG
>JBILOD010000106.1:0-9327 GCA_044374645.1 Pseudobdellovibrionaceae bacterium
TTAAGTCCATTTAAATCAGCAATATCTTGATCATACTCTGGTAACATCAAGATTTCCAAATCATTAATGTTTCCCGTTAAGCCATGGAAGTCCTTTAGCCGAGCTTCGTAGTAGTGATTAAGGCTAATGCAAAACCGATCAGTGTCACTTCCCGTGCCAAAGGGTTTAGGGAGCCAGTTGGGATAGGAACGATTAATAGTCAAAAGACCGAGCTTGTAGCCGCCCAGTCGAATTTCTTTCGCAAAGGCTTTCGCCTCCTCAATTTTAGCAGTGTCAAAGGCTGTGACCAAATTGAATAGGGTTTTGTCGCTCAATAAAAGCCGATTAACACGTTGAGTTCGATCTTCAAGACGGGATTGCCAGCCCTCAATATTGACGAAAAAGTCTTTGAGCTCCATGACGAATTCAGAGCCTGTAAGTGTTTGGAGAGCTTGTAGAACTTTTTGGGTACCTACTTGCAGGATTTGTTGCATCAAATTCGTCGCTTTTGATTGTTTAAACCATTTGGCAATGGGTTCGCTAAATAAAACTGAAATTTTTTGTGGGGCCTTCAAAAAATCGATCGCATGCTTCGTTGGCGGAGTATCCAAAATAATCAGATCGTACTGTTTGCTTTCATAGGCTGAATAAAGCTTTTCTAAGGCAGTGAATTCCTGAGAGCCACTGAGAGTGGTGGAAAGTTGTTGATAGAGTTTATTTTTAAGGATGCCCTGGGCATTCGCACCAAGGTTAGCGGCTTTCCTTACAAAATCATCGAAGGTTTGTTTTGAATTCAGAACGCTCGCCCAAAGTTCCCCTTTTGCTTCCGGAAAAACAATTCTTTGCTCCGAGCCATCGGGCTTGAGACCAAACGTGGTCGCAAGCCGCCGAGCGGGATCAACCGTCAATACTAAAACTTTCTTTCCTTGAAGGGCTGCCCAAACACCTAATGAGGCCGAAACCGTGGTTTTTCCAACGCCACCGCTCCCAATGCAAACTATGACTTCTGTGTCTAAATCAATCATGGCAAGGCCTTCTCTATACTCTGTGTGATTTCTGACGGATTTGAACTAAAAGTCATGGGAAAGAGCCTAAGATTATTATGACGGTGTTCGAGGTAGCTGACCCAGGCTTGTTGTCGTAGAACTAAGTCCTCAAGCTCTTGAATAAAGGACGCCTCTTCCTTTGTAGCTTTGGCCGCTTCCAGCTGCTTAAGTTCATGGATTTTTAAAGCTGGCCAGACTTTATTGCAAACTAATGAAGGCTTAACTCCGGTTTCCTCTTGAATTTCACGATAGAGTTCGTCCGCTTCAACGGCGGGCAACTCTTCCGGCAGGGTCACGATGACGTATTCGCAAAGCTTTGGGTTGCGAATCGTCGCCAGCATCGAACTTGTCTGCTCGGCCATGGGGCCAAACTTTACAGCCTCAGCCATTCCGCGCGGTGCTCTCAACATCGCCATCATATGCCCAGTGGCATAGCAGTCAATAACGAGAACGTCGTAATTAAGGGGCGGGCCGATTTTACGAATTCCGCTGGTGATTTTTCCAAGAATCGACAATTCAGAAAGGCCGGGAGCCACATCTATTAGAGACCTACTAATACGATTTTCAAAAAACAGCTTGTAGAGACTTTCAATCTTTAAAAGATGGAGGGCATATTCTTTCAGGCACTCCCCGCCTGACCAGATGGCAATATCGAGGTTCTTTTGATAGTTGGAAGGGGCATATTGAACTGGAAAGTTTAGAAAATCGGCATAAAAACTGCGGAGGCCCAACTCCACTAAGAGGACTTTCTTGGTGGTGGAGTACTTTTTTGCAAGTGCTAGGGCGACAACGGATTTGCCAACACCCCCTTTTCCAGTAACAAAAACGATTTTCTGCTCAGTCATGGTGTTGAGATACTACACATTCTCCAAAACCTCTACCTCATAAGCTCTCTGCGGAGTGAAATTGAAAGTGGTTTGGGTTAGCAGTCTCTGAATGAAGTTCACTCTAAAGGCCAGTTCTAATATTTTACCGGCGTTAATTGAGTATTTCGTTGATTTTCGGGACCGTCTCTCCTATTTTCATGCCCAAAAAATTGGCTAAGGAGCGTTAATGAAAACTCAATTAGAGAAAGTGTCTAATCTTGGACGTAAATTAAATATTGAAGTCCCAGCGGCTCTAGTTTCTTCAACTATGGATCGATTTTTCCAAGGTGTTCAAAAGGAAGCGGAACTTAAGGGCTTTAGAAAAGGAAAAGCACCGATTGCAATGATTAAGAGCATGTATGGCGATCGCGTTAAAATGGATGTGACTCAAGAGCTTTTAAAAGTCGGTTTTTCAAAAGGCCTTCAGGAGCACCAGTTGGACCCTGTTGATTACCCTGAATTTGAATTTGACGAAGTGATTGAAGGCAAAGACTTTAACTTCAGCGCCAACTTCGAAGTTCGCCCAGAAGTTGAGCTTAAGTCTTATGAAGGCCTTGAAATCGAAAAAGAGATTTTCTCGGTTGATCCTAAAGAGGTTGATTCTATTCTTGAGAACATTCGCAACTCAAGAGCTACTACCGTAGACGTCACCGAAACGCGTCCAGCCCAAAAAGGCGATATCGCTGTCATCGATTTCAAAGGCATGGTTGATGGGCAACCTTTGGAGCGTGGTGATGGAACCGATCACCCACTTGAGTTGGGTTCTAAGAGCTTCATCGAGGGCTTTGAAGATGGCATCATCGGCATGACCGTTGGCCAAACTAAGACTCTGAATCTTAAGTTTCCAGAAAACTATCACGCTGACCTGTCAGGAAAAGCTGTTGATTTCGAAGTGACAATTAAAACATTACGCACAAAAGTTTTGCCCGAGCTCAATGATGAGTTCGTTCAAAACATGAGCGGTGGCCAAGGAAGCTTGGAAGATTTGAAGAAAAACATATTGAAGGATCTTGAAGATCGTCAAAACAAAAAGACGGAAGAAAATCTTAAAGAAACACTTTTGAAAAAGTTGATTTCTTTGAACCCAATTGAAATTCCACAATCATTGGTTCGTGAGCAGAAAAAATTGCTTGTTCAGGACATGCAAAAACAAATGGCCAATGATGGTATGAGCGAAGAAGACTACGCTGAATACAAAGACAAGTGGGATGCAGACTTCGAAAAAACGGCAAAACAAATGATTCACGTTGCTTATTTAATTGATGCCATCGCAGCTAAGAATCAATTGCACTGCACTAAAGAAGATGTGGATGCAAAGTTTGATGAATATGCAAAACAAACTGGAATTGAAATCGCTCGTATTAGAGAATTCTACTCTAAGGCAGAATCAATGAATCGTTTGGTTCATAAAGTGACTGAAGAGAAAGTGATCGGCTACTTATTGTCTAAGTCAACAGTTACCGAAGTTCCTGCTAAGTCCAAGTAGATTCGGCTGCAAAAGGCCAACTTCAATAGAGTGAGGGGCCCAATCAGATTGACTGGGCATTGACTTTAAAAAGCCAGGTTTATTGAACCTGGCTTTTTTTATTAAAGATCTTCCATGTTTTGAGGTAGTTGAAAGCCTGAAAGACCTGAAAGTCTGCTTTAAGTAGTTTATCTTTTGGCGACAATGATTCTTCCGATTTTTTGCTCACTTCGTTCCACCAAGCATTGGCATTAACACTTTCTTTTGTTTTTTCGGTGGATTCTTTTTCCTTTTCGCTCATCAAGTGACCTTCCATATCTTTTTCTCTCATGTTGTCACTCGACACCACCGCTTTGTTGAACGCCTGGAAATCTACATTTTGAATCTCAATGTCCGGCGCAATCCCTTCCGCTTGAATAGAACGTCCACTAGGGGTGAAGTAACGAGCGACGGTCAGTTTTAAACCAGAGCCATCTCCCAATTTGATCACTGACTGCACTGAACCTTTGCCAAAACTTCGCTCTCCTGCAATCAGTGCTCGCTGATTGTCTTGGAGCGCACCCGCAAGGATTTCGCTGGCACTGGCAGAGTATTCGTTAATCAAGACCACAATTGGAACATTCGGATACCCACCATCTTTTTTAGCATTCACAACTTCTTTGTCTTGTTTGTTTCGGCCAATAGTAGAAACGATGGCTCCCGAATCGAGGAACAGATCACTGATTTTAATAGCTTGTTCAAAAAGGCCACCTGGATTTCTTCGTAAATCAATCAATAATCCCTTAAAGTCCTTATTGTCTTTGGCATGATCAGCGAGGATTTTTTCGAGATCCTTTGAAGTGTTCTCAATGAAACTGGTTATACGCACATAAGCATATCCATCACCCAAATCTGTGTATTTCACCGATTTCAATTTAACCTGTCCGCGGCGAATCGCATAATCCGTTGGTTGTTCGGCATTGGCCCGGATGATACTCAACGTGACCACGGAACCCCGTTTACCGCGCATCAATTGCGAGGCCTCAACGAGGCTCAAACCTTTAGTGCTATGTCCATTGATCGCTACAATTTTATCGCCGGCTTTAATTCCAGCATTCCAAGCAGGGGCATCTTCGATCGGAGAGATAATAGTAAGAATGCCATTCTGAACAGAAATCTCAATGCCAAGTCCTCCAAACTCACCAGTGGTTTCACTCTCAAATTCTTTGTAAATTTCAACGGGCATAAAGTTTGTGTGAGGATCAAGTTCGCGAAGCATGCCCTTAATAGCACCATAGATTAATTTTTTTGTATCCACTTCTTCAACATAGAATTGTTGAACCATGTTTAAAATCTTAGTGAACGTTTGTAATTCTGAATAACGATCTTCGGCAAAGGCAGTCAGCGGCGTTCGGAGAACGACGAGGGCGGTTATAGCAAGTGCTGCGGTCGCGAAAAGTTTTTTGTACGTCATTGTACATTCTCCCACTGATTAAACTCTTTCGAAAAGAGTTCCGATTTTGTTAACACCCATCGTAAGGGGTCCGATGGTAAGGCTCTTTCTCTGACTTCAAAATAGAGACCGGTGCCAAGACGGTGATTCGTGAAAACGACTCTTCCTAGAGTCGCACCTTCTTCAATCATGTCTCCAATAGCAAGTTTTGCCAATTGAACTCTCGCATAGACTGAATGAAGGTCGCGGCCATGGTCGAGAATAACCGCTTGGCCTAGACCTGGAATATTGCCAATCCAAGCGACGGTGCCATCCGCCATGGCTCGTACATTCGAGCCTTGTTGACTGTCAAAGAGCACTCCATGAAAGGGGAGCACGGGAGCGAGTGGGTCGAGTTTGATCACACCAAAATTAAATTTCACGTTGGCATCTGTGGGACTTGTGAGCTGCCCCTTGCGATCAATAAAGTTCTTGTTAAGCAATGATTGGTATAGGTTGGCTTTCTCAGTGTTTTTAGACAGCAGCGCTTGCTTCAATTCATGAGTCCACGATTTGGAATTAGATTTCAGGCGTCGCCGGATTTTATTTAGAATGAGGCCCTTGTTCTTGAGCTCACCGACAAAACTCTCAGATTGATTCTTGAGTTCCCGATGGAGTTCATTGAGTTTTGAAATTCTCATCGAGTATTTTTGGCGTTCATTCTCAAGCCGAATGATATCGCGATTATATTGGCGAATGAGATCGACATCGAGGCGCGAAGCAATCATAAAAAATTTATGATTTCGTTCCAATTCACCAGGATTCGATGACTCCAGCAGGTGACGAAGAAGGTCCGCGCCAGAATCCTGATTCAGATAGCGAATTCTATTCATTGTAAAGTTTCGTTTTTCGTTGATGACATCAGTTAGTAACTTAATATTCTCTGTGGTTTCGCTCACAGCAAGTTCGAGACTTATTTTTTGGTTCAAGAGTTCTGTTTCTTTGGCCGACAGATTTCGAATTTTGGTATCAACGGTTTTCCACTCCTTGAGGAGTGCTGAGTTTGTTTCTGTCGTTAAACCAGAGTGGGGAATGCTGAAGAACGTGAGGGCGCTGATTTTAACAAGCCACCTGCAGTTCATACTAGTGCCCCTTTTTGCTGAGAGAACTCATCCAAGGGAGAATGTTGCGGGATTGCCCAGATGCTGCCCATCCTGTGTTGATTTCGGTGAGGCAGAGGTAGCTCCCCACAAGGCCGATGCTTGCAGCAAAAATGAGTGCCCCCATCCAGTCCAGCACAGTGGGCAGCCAGAGTGCGGAGGTGAAGTCCAGCATTCCAACGACTTCCAATGAGTGATTTTTCAGAAAATAGGTGAGTGTGGTGGATAGAGTGAGGGCAAAGCTCATTGCGCCCAGAGACAGAAGGACACCTTCAACTAGAAAGGGTTTACGAATCATGGAACTGGTCGCCCCGACAAGCTCGAGAATTTCAATCTCTTCTCTTCGGTTATAGATGTGCGATCGGATGGCATTACCAATGACGAGCACTAGTGTAAAAGCAAGTGCCATGAAAAAACCAATCGTGACACCATTAAGGGATTGAAGCATTATAGTATATTTTTCGGCCCATGACTTTCCGTAGCTGGTGGAGTCCACACCAGGATTTTTTCGAACGTCTTTGCTGATGGCCTCAAAGATTTCGAAGAGTGAACTTCCGACAAGGTTAACCTCTCCCTTTACGATAAAGTGGGGTGGAATGGCTGCAACTAACTCATCATTTCCGGCAAAATCCAATTCGGATTTAGGCATAATCTTTTTGAGGCTGTCACGAATTGAGTCCGAAGACTCAAAGTGACTTGAAACGCTTTCGGCATAGGACGCAAGTGTGGCCTTCACCTTTTGAATGGATTCATCTGTTGCATCAGGACGGAAGTAGATTGTCATCTCTGACTGGTGGCTCCAGCGATTGATCAGATGGGTAAAAGACTGAATAGAAATCCACGATGCCAGCGCAAAGAAGTAAACTAAACTTGTTACTAAGAAAGTGCTGGTGACTAGAAAATTTCGTTTCATAGGGTAGGCCCTTGAATCGTACCATCCTTGATCTCAATGCGTCGTTTTTTGTAGCGCTCAATAAGATAAGTGTCATGAGTTGCCACAAATACGGTGGTCCCCTGAGCGCAAATTTGTTCAAGGACGTTCATGATCTCTTGAGCCAAGGGGTGATCAAGATTACCGGTGGGTTCGTCAGCAATCAGAACAAAGGGTTGATGAATAATCGCACGGGCAATGGCTGTTCGTTGCTGTTCTCCGCCAGAGATGAATTCGGGATACTGATTGGATTTTGAACTCAGACCAAAAAGGTCAAGGGTATCATTCACCTTTGCACGAATCACTGAAGGGGATTCACCTCTTATTTCAAGCGGTAGGGCAACGTTTTGGTAAATAGTTCGATTTTTTAGAAGTTTGAAGTCCTGAAAAACGACGCCGATTTTTCTTCGATAGAAGGGAATTTCTGAACCAGAAAGCGAATCTAAAGAGACTCCGTTTACTTGAATTTGACCCGAGGTGGGACGATCGAACGCAGAGATCATGCGAAACAGGGTGGTTTTTCCAGCGCCGCTGGGCCCAGTGAGAAAAACAAACTCCCCCTTATCAATATCAAAATTGATATCTCGGAGTGCATGAACGGGGCCAGTGTATGTCTTATATATATGGGATAAATTGATCACATTTCTATTTTAGACTTTTCGTAGAACATTTGGCCACTCTGCAAAAGGTCTAGAATTTTATGATGCTGAATTCTAAGGGTGTCGCGGACCTTTTGCCGACGCATCAAGTTGGGAAGAGTTTTGATCAAGTCTGCATAAGGAGTTTTAAAGCTGCGAATCACTGCGCCGTTCTTAAACACACGAGTCACAACAACGAGAGAATCTGGACCCCAGTCTTCGGTTTGAATGTGGTAAAAATCGCCAAAGATTCTAATGTCTGAATTATAGCCTTTTTCCATTAATCTGAGGCTAACCTACGTCTCAAATCAAGACAAGAGACTGGCCCAAATGTACACGACGAAAATCTTAAAAATCTACTTAAGTCCAACCAGACCTAGTCCGATAGGAAGGTGTGGAAAAATCAAAAAGCAAACTCACAAAATTAGTCGTTGGCCTGGGAATCGTTCTTTTCGTTGGATGTGCACCCAAAAAGAAGAATACCTCAGATAATCCTACTCCATCAGTTCCCGAAGAGGCCTACTGCTTGACGGTTCGAAGTATTGCTGATGGAGTCACTCTGACTGGTTCAGCGGAATATCAATACCTAAAACCTGTTTATCCTACAGGACTCACTCTAGACAGTGTCGGCAATGTCCCTTTTCTGGGTAAAATTCGCCACGCGGAAGTTCGGGTTAAAGACTCGGGCGGAGCCATCATACAATGTGGCAAAACCGATAATGCCGGAAATTACTCAGTCGTCGTAGATCGGCCCGGTGGTAGTGCCATCTACACGGTTGAAGTGGCGTCTCGTGGTGATAATACTAGTATCAAAGCTAGCATCTTAGATAAAACTTCGACTAAAAAACCCTATGTGATCAGTGCAACGAAAACAGTTTCATCAACCGATACAAGCGTCGTTGTCGACAATATGGTCGCTCCGGCAACCGTCACGTCCGGTTCTCTCTTTACAAAGATTGAAGGCGGTGCCTTTAATATTTTTGATGAGATACTGAATGTAAATGAATTTCTCCGAAGTAACACAACAAATTCAACTTGTGGTGCGACTTGCACAGCATTCACCGTAGCTCCGAAAGTGATCGTGTATTGGACGAAGGGGTTCAATCCTGCATCCTATTTAGGTGAAACTTCCGGGCTGAGTTTTTTCGATGCCTCGGCAAGCATAGATTCCACCGCCAGTCTTTACATTCTGGGCGGGGCGAATGGTGATGTTGATAGCTCAGACACGGATCACTTTGATGATTCTGTGATTATTCATGAATATGGTCATTTTTTGGAATACACCTATTGGCGCACGAATTCACCCGGGGGATTTCACAATGGCAATTTGATCATTGATCCTCGTCTGGCTTTTAGTGAAGGTTTTGCTAACTTTTTGCCGGCGGCAGTGAGCAGTACCTCCTCTTATATCGATACCATCGGTTCACCCTATGGAACTCGTCAAATAGGTGTTTATTTGGATCTCGAAAATGAAACCGGACAATATATTCGTGATAAGATCATAACGACCTCGCCTGTAGGTGAAGGTATTTATCGCGAGGTGAGTGTTTCTCGGGCTCTTTATGATTATATCGATTCGGCTAGTGACTCTACTTATAGCAGTGCAACGACTCAGGCTGCGGAAACTGCACAATTTTCCTTTGCGTACATTTGGCTCGCCCTAACCAATGCCAGCTTTGGATTAAAAGCTACGGATCAACACTTCGTTTCCATGGGGCATTTCAACGCCGCACTCAACACCGCTATAAGTACCGTGTATGGAAGTGGAGCGGCAGAGATGACACAATTTGATTCTGCTCGTCTTGGAGAATTTCAAACTAAGGATCGGAGT
>JBILOD010000586.1:0-2659 GCA_044374645.1 Pseudobdellovibrionaceae bacterium
CCATTGATTGGTTTTTTCCCTGGGTGTTAAGTGCGAATGAATCGTCGCCACCCGCTCTCCAAAACGAGAAGTAAATCGATTGAGCAACTGAGGCGTCAGTGAAATCTCCGGAACTATCACTAGTCCCTTTTTGCCCTGCTCCAGATACTCCGACAAAATGCGCATATAAATTTCTGTTTTCCCCGAGCCCGTAACGCCAAAAATCAAATGCGCACCAAAGCCTTGGTGCTTTATCACTGATTCTACAACACTCTGCTGTTCTTCGGTCAGCTGGGGAGGGGTGGTCGCTTCGACATCCTTGATGACCGCCGATTTCCTAGTACGATTTTTGGGCGTTGCCTTATCGAGGGGAGGTAGAACAGTGGCAGTGATCTCGCCAATGGGGTAGACATAATAATCTGCAAGCCACTCCAACCACCTCATGTAGCCTTCATCGATGCAAGGTAACTCAGAATTAATGGCACTAATGCTTTTGACTTCGAAAGTGCCGCCTGGACTCGCAGCTGGACCGAGAACAATGCCTTGAGTTTGGCGATTCGCGAGTGGAATTGTAACCCAAACTCCTCGCTGCAACGAAGAACGAACCTCTTCGTTCAAACCTGAGTCACTGTATGTTAGTGGTCCAAAAAGTGGCGCATCAACTGCAATATGCCAAAAACCACTCATCGAAACCTCTGGTAAAACTCCTCGATTAAATAACGCCCAGTGTGACGCTCAAAATCAGCACTGCGCTTATCTGCATTTTTTTGAAAAAGTTGACGATGAGATGCTTCAGCCATGCGAACATTGATCACCTGTACTTGGGCTTGAGCGGCCGAGCCCCCACTACCCCAATTGTAACTAAGCTCCTTTGGCCATTTGGCACTTCGAGAATATGTTGTTGGCTTTTCGGAGCGCATCTCATCTCCGTTTGCATTTCGAAGCTTCAAAACATGAAATTGATCTTGCTCCACCCAGAAACCGGGACTTATGGCATCTCCTTTGGGAGGTGGGCCAAAAACGTAAGCCACAGATCCACCAAGGCGCCCAAGTCTCAAAAATGCTTCTGGCTGATATTGAAAACCGACATTGCCAGGAATTTTTTTGAAATTTTGTGAACGATAAATCTCATCGCCAACAATGCTCTGTTGCACTAAAAAACGCATTAGATTTTCCGTACCCTTAAAAAAGAAAATCTTCTCTAAAGGGCCTCGCGGACTTCTCTGCGTCTGCAACAACCCCGATAGCGTGGTGGTTTTTTGGTTATCTGAGAAAAGAGTTTGAAAAACAATTTGTTCTTTCAAATCTTTTTCCCCTCGAACAATCAGTCGAATGGAATTTTCGTTCTCAAAGAGCCACTGTTCCTTGACGCTCACCGATTGGTCGGCAGACAAAATGGTCACATCCTGCTCGACAAACAAAGGAGTCTTCAGTGCACTTTCAGCCACACGATCGAGAATCATTCTGGCGCTGGGAATATAGCCATGACTATTCACGGTTACTAAAAATAATGAAACCACGATAGCACTTTGAAAGTGAAAAAGCTTTTTTTGCGACCAAAGCCTTTGAAACAATTTAATAGAACAGCGTATAAACATAAACAAATTACCCCTCAGAGCTTTCTTGCAATTTCTTTAATGAATTCTTTAACCTCAGCACCCAGCATCGGATGCAATAAGGCCATTTCCACATTGGCTTTTAAAAATCCCAAGGGATCTCCCGCATCATAACGCCGACTCTTCACTGATACTGCACGCATGCCATACTCTTTTAACATTTGTGCCATCGCATCGGTAAGCTGGATCTCACCATTTTTGCCAGGCTTGGTGTTTTCTAAGAAATTGAAAATCTTTGAATCAAACACATAACGACCGGGAAGAGCCCAACGGGAGGTCGTCTCCATTGGCTTCGGTTTTTCCACGAGACCTTTCACGATAAATTCATCGCCTTGGGTGGCGTCCAAATCAGCAATTCCGTACTTAGACACATCCGCATCGCTGACAGGCATAACCGCAATGGTCGAAACCTGATTCCGATAAAATCCATCCACAAGCATCTTGGTGACATTTGAGGGCTCACGCCCCTGGATCATGACTTCATCACCCAACAACACTGCAAAAGGCTCATTACCAATAATTGGGCGTCCACAAAGTACTGCATGCCCTAGACCAAGGGGCTGCTTTTGGCGAATACTAATAATATTTGCCATGCTTTTAATACGATTGAGTCTTTGAAGAATTTCGGTCTTTCCATCTTTAGCCAACTTATCTTCAAGTTCATAAGAGACGTCAAAAAAGTCCTCAATCGCGGCCTTACCTCTCCCCTGAATCAAGACAATGTCTTCGATTCCAGCCAAAACGGCTTCTTCCACTACATAGAAAATGGCAGGAGAATCCACAATCGTGAGCATTTCCTTAGGAATGCTTTTCGTGGCAGGCAAAAATCGGGTACCCAATCCCGCCGCAGGAATCAAGGCTTTGGTTACACGCGACTTGGATGTCATTGATCACCTCCCTTTTTTGGTAAGCTCATAGACTAGACGGCTATTTATAGAGCAAACGCATACCGTAATCTCATACCAATCCCATTTTGAGTCAAAAATTAATTTTTTGGCTGTATTCCGTCGTAGGAACGTTAAACTATAGCTAGTCGCTGTCGCGAAATTGCTTTCGGTGTCGCC
>JBILOD010000119.1:0-8947 GCA_044374645.1 Pseudobdellovibrionaceae bacterium
CTCCTGGATTTTGAACATAGCTTCATTAAATCTTTTTTCAATCACTTGTAACTCAGATAGTTTTGAATGAACCCGAATTGATTTGAACTCATTTTGACTGACACCCATGAGACTATTCAAAATCCTAGAAAATGGTTCGACTAAGATTTGAAAAGCTCGATTGATGGCGAAAAAAGTCAATAAAATCAAAATAAAAGTCGCAAATCCCAAGGCCAACTGGAGTTTACTGAGCCTTTTACTAAGCTCAGCGTTTTCCATAAGGGCGCATAACTTCAAAATGGTATTAGCGCTCGAGCAAAGTTTTAGCTTACCGACTTGTTCCTGGGCCTCACTTGGTATGCCTTTGCTGTTGCCCGAGTTCATCTTTTCATAGCTGAAATCCACTCCTACTAAATCAAATTTAGCAATGTGCTCTTTAACTTGATCTTTAAAAGAGTTAAATTTGCCATCTGTAATTTTGGCCAAAACAACCCCATCGAAAAATTGTATTTCACTTTTTGGTACAAGCTCAAAAACATAGAGGCTTCCTTGGTGAACAAGGTATTTTTCTTCTCTTAGGTCTTTAAGTTTAAGTCGCTGAATCGTTGCCGAATCGAAGTCTAAGGCGCTATTCGTTTTTGAAAAGACCTTACCCTGCCAGTCAACCACAGCGATCCAATCGTAAACTGGGTACTGCTGAAGCAGAAATTCTAAATTGGAAGCCAATCCCTCCGGTCGCCTGAACTCAAAAGCAATTCTCAATGGATTACTCTTTGCCCATTCCGTGAGGTTTCCTCTTCGTTCCATTAGAAAGTCGGACATATTTTGTGCGCCAATATCCAGTTCACGTTGTATAGAACTCATGACCTGCTCTTCAGTCATTGACTTCAATTCTCGATAGAAGAGTCCAGATAGCATTAGTAAAGGAAAAATGCTGATAAGAATTGACATCACAAAGGCAAATTTTTTCAATTGATATTTCCCTCTTTTAGATTCCCACTATTTATGGGATAACTAGGATATGTTTATACGATCAACGCTAATTCTTCATCTTTTTTTTGCACTGCCCCCCATTCTTACTCTGGGAAAGAGCAAACAAATTTCAGAACCAGTGACAAAAATTGTTGCTATACACAGTTATGCCGATGACTTCCCATGGACCCACATTATTTCAAATTCCTATTTAGAAGAACTTAAACGGCAAAACCTCCGTTTTGATGTTCGTTCCTTCTATTTTGATGTAAAAAAACATCCTTATAGCCTTAAGGAACCTCACCCACTACTCAAAGAGATTGACCAGGATTTAAAGACACTTTCCGCAGATCTCATTTTCATAACTGATGACTTCGCTCTTCAGCAAATGGCCCCAATGTTGATCAAAAATCAAATTCCTTTCGTTTTTGCCGGAATTAATGGTGATGTTCCCGCCTCAATTGCGAACTCCTCATTCAAAAAATACTCAGGAGTTTTTGAAAGATACTATATATCTAACTCCGTGCATTTGCTTCAACGGCTCTTGGGAAAAAATAAACTAAAAATATTGATCTTGCTAGAAGACTCTGAGACTTCAACTTTTGTAGCCGAATACTCTAAGCTAGAACTCAAAAAGTTGCCTAATATCGAGTATGACTTTCTCACCACAAATGACTTTAGCCAATGGCAAGAGCGCGTTTTGAGTGCGACCCCGAAATACGATGCTTACTTCCCAATTCAACCTTATTCCCTTAAAACCAAAGATGGAACTTACGTTCCTCCAGCGGAAATCGTAAAATGGTTTTACGATAATGCCAATAAACCCACAATTTATACAGCGGGCTGGCATATTAAATGTGGCGGAACGCTTGCCATTGCTCATCGTCCCCAAGCTCAGGGGGCAGAAGCCGCCAAGATTTCATTGATGATTATTAAAACTAAAGCATTTCGGCATCCCTATGTGCCTCCGCAAGGCGATATTGCAATAAACTTTGCGTCTACAAAAAAACTTCAAATTCGGATTCCCTTTGATTTACTAACCACGGCAACGATTGAAAAAACTGTTGAGCAGCCCTGCAACCCTAAATGAGGTATAGAAATGACCAAACAAGTTTGGAACTGGAGTTCGCTCCAAAGAAAATCTGATTCGCTAATGAATAAAGCCTATATTAAAGCTTGTGAACGACTTATTTTAAGGGCGTTTATTCTTAATCCAAAGAGCTTTCACATTTTAGATATTGGCTCTGGTTCAGGTTTGGTTTTAAGACACATAAATGCAATTGCAAAAAATCCCTTTAATTATTTGGGTACTGACTTAAATCCCGAGGGACTTGAAATTCTGAAAAAACGAGCAAAAAATCTTAACATTTTAGATAGAGTTGAAACATTGTCTGCAGATTGCAGCATCCAAAATACTGATTGGAAGTCTAAATTTGATCAGGTTTTCTCGAACTTTTGTCTTTATACTATAAATGATCGGCAAACCCGTCTTTCAGCCTTGAAAAATATCGCTTACTATTTAAAGCCAAATGGAACTTTTCATATTGCTCTTCCATCAGATAATTATGGCGCCAATAAGATTGCAATTCAGTGCCTAATTGATGAGTTGAGCGATAGTCAGAATTTGCTCCTAAAATTTGTCCGAACGATCTTTTTGGTCCCATACCAATGGTTTTTTGTATTGCGGCCGATCGAAAAAAGAGTGAATAACGGAGATTTTGTACGTTTCTCTCAAAATCAAATTGAAGCAGAATTCTCAGCTGCCGGCTTAGAAATAAATGAGATTATTATCGATTACGGTGGGAGTGGCTTCCATATTCATGGAAAAAGAGCTCAATAATAGTGCCTAATAATTTACGAGTCGAGTCCCTCCTCAATTATTCAAAATAATCTCATAAACTTTTAATGCCTCAAAAAGCCTTGATTTTTTTGAGGCATTTGTCCCACGGCCGCACACAGTGCTGCGACCATTATAACACAACCCTACCCCATGATGGGAGTTGGGTCTTTAGCTAAATCACGAGTGATATTTTTTTGGTGCGCTTCGAGAGTTCCGCCACCGATTTCAAGAAGTTTCGCATCTCTCCAGAGGCGCTCAACTACATACTCACCCACATAGCCATAACCGCCCAAAACTTGAATGGCACGATCAGCTACGTTCTTAGCCATCGTAGTGGCAACCAATTTCGCGCCATCAGAATCAATGCGTCCCCCCTCATGCGATAAATCCATGCGACGAGCCACATCGTAGACATAACATTTCGCCGACTTAAACTCTGCGTAGCTATTTGCGATGTAGTGTTGGATTTGACCAAAATAGTTGAGTGATTTTCCGAAGGCTTCGCGCTCACGGGCATAACGAACCATGATTTCAACGGAGCGACGAGCGATCCCCAAACTCATGGCCGCCAAAGTCAGGCGCTCAAGCTCCAGGTTGCGCATCATATGCATCATGCTTTCGCCCTCTTGACCGACTAGGTTAGCAACCGGCACCATACAATTATCAAATACGATTTCTGCGGTGTTCGAAGCTCGCATTCCACACTTATCACGGATTTTCTGACCAACAGAGTAGCCAGCCATGCCCTTTTCAACGATAAAAGTTGAAATCATGGGTCGACCGTTTTTTTCACCGGTCTTCGCATAAACCCAAACAAAATCCGCCGGAGTGCCTTCTTCATCAATGGTTCCATTGGTGATCCACATCTTACGGCCATTTAATTTATAAAAATTGCCCTCTTTCACAGCAGTAGAAGCCATTCCCAAAACATCGGTTCCAACGGCGGGTTCCGACATCGCCATCGCACCCACCAACTGACCTGAGCAAAGACCTGGCAACCATTTTTTCTTCTGATCTTCGGATCCGTTCACAGCCAGGTTATTCACACTCAACATTGAGTGCGCCAAGTAGGCCAAGCAAAATCCAGGATCCGCACTGGAGAGTTCCTCGTGAGTGATAACAGCGGCCAAAGCGTCCATTCCCGAGCCTCCGTAAGCTTCGGGAACAGTGATACCTAGCAAGCCCAAATCACCTAACTTTTTAAACAATGGGAGATTAAACATTTCTTTGCGATCGTATTCGTGGGCCTGAGGCTCAACCTCATCCTTCACAAACTGGCGAAGAGTTTCGCGAAGCATTTGGTGTTCCTCGGTCGGCTGATATAAATCCCACTCTTTAAAAGTCGTCATAACGATCTCCTTAGCAATTTGAAGAAACAGCCAAGACCTTTCAATGAGCTGCCGTAACAGTCAAAGATTGAACGATTGCGTTAATGAGATTCACACTGACCTTTTCGGCGTTTCCCATTAATGTGAGCCAATGGTCGCATTACTTTCGATTGGCACAGAACTCTGTACGGGACAAATTCTTAACAAAAACGCCCAATGGCTTTCCATTGAGCTGCTCAAACTCGGAATAAGTGTTTCCTATCAAATCACCGTACCCGACGATCATCACCTGATTCATTCAGCTTTAAAATTTCTGGAACCAATGGCATCGGTCGTCTTAATTACGGGAGGCCTCGGGCCCACGGCTGATGATTTCACTCGCAAAGTTTTGGCCGACACCTTTCAGCGCCCCCTACAATGGCACGATGAAAACTGGCTAAAAGTGCAAAACAAACTCAATTCTCGCGGTGTACAAATCCGCCCGGTGCACCGGCAGCAGTGTGAGTACCCCCAAGGAGCCGAGATACTGGACAACGCTGCCGGCATTGCCGATGGATTTTGCTTTACTGTCAACAACCGCTTGCAAATCTATGCCATACCCGGCCCTCCCAAAGAACTTGCCTCGCTGTGGGAAAACTCAATTCGTGATCGCCTGGCTACCCTAACACCTGCGCACCTCCGATGGACTCAAAAAATTTGGACCACCTCAGGCCTTCCTGAAAGCGAAGTGGCCTCAAAGGTGAATGAAGCCTTGGGAGACGCGGCCTCTCAAGTTTTGTATCGAGTGCATAGCCCCTGCGTCGATGTGAAATTGCTTTTTCAACAGAAAGATTTTGATTACAATCAAACATTGGGTCAGAAAATTAAGAACGCCCTGGAACCGTGGTTGGTTTCCCATCCCGAAACGAAAGAGTGAGGCTCAATGGAGCAAGAACAAAGCCTAAAAGATCGGTTGCTTGAAAATCGGTTTTTAAATATTTTTTATCGAGCGATCGGCCACGTGCGAGATCGAGACGTTATCTTAATCGTGTATGGTCTTTCCTTCGTCACCCTACTCTCATTTGTACCGTTCTTGATTATTACTCTTGGCATATTTAAGACCACCGGTTTTTTGAGCTTTTTGTATCCCAAGATCGAAGCCCTAATGCTTAAGAATTTTTCAGGCGTAGTGAGCACGCAGATCAGCAAACACCTACAGTCCCTACTCAAGCGATCCTATAGTGGGTCTATGGGTTTTTTAAACTTCGCGTTTTTGTTTTTCACCACCACCCGCCTCGCCGCGTTTTTGGAAAAGGCCATGAACCGTATTTGGAACGTAAGGAATCCAAAAAACTTCTTCAGGCGCTTTATCACGCACTGGATCGTCATCATGATGGTACCGATTGCTTTAGCTCTTAACGTGCTCACCCGTACCCTGGTTTCTCAGTGGGTCAAAAGCCCGGCATTACTGCTCACTTTGTCTTTTATGTTTTTGGCGAGCACTTTGTTTGCACTCTATAAATGGCTCCCTAACCACCCAGTGAGAAACTCTTTGGCCACTTTTTGCGGCATATTAGCTGCCGCCTCGTTGATCGCCGTGCACCGTTTTTTCGACTTTGCCAATACCAAGATGTTTAACTACTCAAAGTTCTACGGCAGCTTGGCGGCACTCCCACTTTTTATGATTTGGATTTCGACCATCTGGCTGGTTATTCTTATGGGTGCCTCGATTTGTGCCGGAATTCAAAAAGCGCTTGAACACCCGCAGGACAACTGATTTACTTCCCCGCGATTCGAGTAATACCATTTCCAGTTAGAAAGTAGACCAAGGCGGCTAGGAGAAGGCGCGGAGCCTTACTTCCTGTAAGGCGCACACGAGGCGGGGTTTCCCCTCTGTGAAGGGGTGCCTCGGACGACGCAGCCAACGATGGACTACGAACTAAATGGAAATGGTATAAAGTGTTTGTGATTATGAATTTGCAACCATAGTATTGCGATTTAAGATTTGCGATGACTGTCCAAGGAGACTTCCAGATGAAAAAAAACAAAGACCTATTTGGCGATGAACCAAGCCAATCTTCTCAAGATGAATTTGCGGCCCTATTGGCCATGAGTGACCCTTCCACCCAAAAGAAGCTTAAAGTGGGCGATAAGATCACCGGTGAAATTCTGACCCTTGGTAAAGAAGAATCCTTTGTTTCAACCGGCACGACCGTCGACGGCTTGATTCTTACCAGTGAACTTAAAGATGCCGAAGGCAAACTGGCCTACAAAGTGGGCGATAAAATCGACGTCTTTGTCAACCAGATCAAAGGCAATGAAATCCGACTTTCTAAAAAATCTTCTGGTGGTGATGCCGACAGTCTTGAAGATGCTTTTGATTGCATGATTCCTGTGGAAGGCCGAGTGACAGAGGTCTGTAACGGTGGATTTCGTGTCAACGTTATGGGTAAGACGGCGTTCTGCCCGATCAGCCAAATCGACTCCAAGCATGTCACACAAACCGAAGAGTACGTGGGCAAAAAGTTCGAATTTTTGATCACTCAATTCGAAAATCGTGGACGCAATATCGTGGTTTCACGTCGTAAAGTTTTGGATCAACAAAAAGGCGAATCCGCAGCCGCCTTTGCCGAAGATCACAAAACCGGTGAGGTTGTTAAGGGTATCGTGACTCGCCTTGAAAAGTTTGGCGCATTTGTGGAAGTGGCACCAGGCTTGGAAGGTCTTGTGCATATTTCTGAGCTCAGCTGGTCACGCCTTGCTGATCCAAGTGAAGCCGTTAAGATTGGTGATTCACTCCAAGTTAAAATTTTAAAAATTGAAGATCTCAATGGACAACTTAAGATTTCACTTTCACTGAAGCAAGTCAGTGACGCTCCATGGACAACTGCCGATCGCCAAATCAAAGCGGGAGATGTCGTTACAGGAACCGTCACTCAGTGTTTGAAGTTCGGTGCCTTTGTGCAAGTGGCCCCAGGCCTTGAAGGATTGATCCCATTGGGAGAGATGAGCTACACCAAACGCGTCATGCGTTCCGATGAGTTGATTAAACCCGGTGAACAAGTTCGTGTTTTAATCAAAGACGTCAATATGGATGATCGCAAAATTCTATTGAGCTTACGTGATGCCGAGGGAGATCCTTGGGCTTTAGTTCAACAAAAATATCCAGTGGGTCGCGTCGTTCCAGGAACCATCGAGAAAAAAGAAACTTTTGGTTTGTTGATCTCATTGGAGCCCGGCGTGGTGGCCTTGCTACCTAAAGGCTCCTATCGCGATTTGACCGAAAACCCCTACGAGCACGCGAAAGTGGGCGACAAAGTGAATGTTCAGGTGGCTGAAATTCAGTTTGAAGAGCGCCGTATGCGTTTGAACCCTCCAAAAGATGGTGATGATGGGTCTTGGCAAGAATTCTCAGGAACTACGACTTCTAAGAGTTTCGGTAACTCCTTTGCCGATCAGCTTAAAGGTTTGAACGTAAAAAAATAATCTATGCAGCAGCCAATTATCTACTTGGATTACAGTGCCAGCACTCCGGTGGATCAGCGTGTGCTTGATAAAATGCTCCCCTATTTTCAGGAGCATTTTGGCAATCCCTCCAGTCAGCACAGAGCTGGCTGGCAGGCCCAGCGAGCGGTTGATCAGGCGCGTACCCAAGTGGCTAGATTGTTGAACGCCCGCCGTGATAAAGAAATTGTATTTACGAGTGGAGCGAGTGAAGCCAATACCTTGGCCATCCTTGGCTATATTCAGACTTTGCGACAGCAGCAGCCTGAACGCCGGCTTCACGCGCTGACCTCTCAGGTTGAGCATAAATCCATCTTGGCAACCTTTGAACAAATTCAGGAACTCGGAGTGGAGGTTGAGTTTCTTCCCACCAATTCCTATGGACAAATTGAACCTTCCACCATCCAAAAACACTTACGCCCAGAAACAGTGTTGATGAGTTTTATGTGGGCTAACAACGAAGTGGGTAGCCTGAATCCCATGAAAGAAATCGCAGCGATCGCTCAGAAACACAAAATTTGTTTACACAGCGATGCAACTCAGGCTTGTGGCAAGATTGCCATCGATTTGCAGCAAGTGCCCGTAGACTTGCTTTCGCTGTCAGGGCACAAAATGTATGGCCCTAAAGGAGTCGGCGCACTTTTTGTGCGCTATGAGGGCCATCATCCAGCCATTAAACTTTGGCCTATTGTTCGAGGTGGAGGTCAAGAGTACCAACTGCGAGCTGGAACATTGAACGTTCCCGGAATCGTTGGGTTAGGTGAAGCGGCACAACTGGGCGCGGAAGGCTTATCGCGGTTTTTATCAACTTCAGCTTCATCTTCAACTTCAGCTCCAACTCCGACTCCAACAGCCGCTCCAACTGCAGTTCCGGCACGGGCTCCGGTTCCTGCGCCTGCACCCGCTTCGACTCAAGCCCTTACGGCCTCTCCAGATCCATTGACCTTAATGGCTCAAAACTTTCTGGCACAAATTCAGGCTCAGTTTCCGGGGGTGATTTTAAACGGCCATCCCACCGAACGCTTGCCGGGGCATTTGCATTTAAGTTTTCCAGGAATACGCTGGGACCAATGGCTCCCCCGCATCAGTCAACTCTGCGTCAGTACCTCTAGTGCGTGTAGTGCTGGTAGTGGTCAAGGCAGTCATGTACTTCAAGCGCTTGGATTTGACTTAACAAGAATTCACTCAAGTGTTCGAATTTCTTTGGGAAAATACACCACAGAAGGCGATATTGAGGGTGCCTTAAGCCTTTTTCAAAGGGTTTTCAATTCCCATTCAACAGCAAATTCTTAAGTCGTTCGGTTTAACAAAACCTGAGGTTTATGCTACACTTCTGACATCGAGG
>JBILOD010000182.1:0-7495 GCA_044374645.1 Pseudobdellovibrionaceae bacterium
TAGCGTCCAAGCACCATCTCGTTAATCCCAAGAGAGGTCATGCGATTTTCCACATCATCAGAGCCTAATAAGATAGAGCCCACCACCTGAGTTTTAAAGAGCTTCAAGTGCTGAGGAGAAACACCCCGCTGTCGAATATCCTGCATGGACTTCAAAATGGTTTTGACCACCTCTTTGAGGTTGTCCGTTTCAACCCCCGCATAGACCATCAAGATTCCGGCATCGGTAAAGGTATTGAGGGAGCTATAAACTGAATAGGTCAGGCCCTTCCGCTCGCGAACACTCTGAAAGAGTTTGGAGGTCATCCCTCCTCCTAAAAGTGCGTTCACAATAAAGGCCTCAAAGCGCAGAGGATCATTGTAACGCCCACTAGGAATCCCTAGAAGCATGTGGGTTTGATCCGTAGACTTATCAAACACTTCAGCAAACGCATGAAATCGTGGTTTCTGGCGCTTTGCTAATGAGGCACCCTCAGGCTTCCGCGCCAAATGCCGCTGCACCTCAGTGACAAGCTCATCATGGTCCACATTGCCGGCACAGCTCACTAAGATATTTCGACCGACATAGCGCTTACGATAGTATTCATTCACGTTGGATCGAGTCATTTCAGTGAGAGCTTTCTCGGTCCCTAAAATGGGTGCCCCCAGAGGATTGCTCTTGTAGGCTCGCTCCAAAAACTCATCATAAATATGATCTTCGTGATTTTCAAAACTACTGCTGAGTTCTTGTAATACAACCGCCTTTTCCAATTGAAAGTGCGGCTCTTTCAAGTTCATATTGGACACCAAATCGGACAATACCTCAACCGCTCGCTGCCAATGATCACGCAGTACAAGTGCGTGGTAGCAGGTGTACTCTCGAGTTGTATAGGCGTTGAGTTCGCCACCCACCTCTTCCAGCGCCTTAGCTAACTGATAGGACGTGCGCTTTTTTGTGCCTTTAAAAGTAAGATGCTCAAGAAAATGAGAAATTCCAGCTTGGTTTTTATTTTCGTCACGGGTGCCAGCCATCACCCAAACGCCAATGGAAACAGCCCGAGTGTGAGTGTGTAATTCACTCACCACTCGGATTCCATTTTTCAAGGTCGACTTCGCAAAAACCGGTGTGATTTCGCTCGCCAAAGACCCTGATTTTTTAATCATTCGCGCCCTTTTCTAAAAGAGCTTTGCGAGAAAGTTTAATTCTACCAGAACGATCGATCTCTAAAACCTTTACGTCAATAACATCACCCTCTGCCAAGACGTCAGTCACATTGCGAATACGCTCATGAGAAATCTCAGAAATGTGCAATAAACCTTGGGTGTTTGGTAAAACCTCAACAAAAGCACCAAAGTCAGTGATCTTCACGACTTTACCTTTATAGGCCTTGCCCAATTCCGCTTCGGCACAGATCTCATTAATCATCTTAACGGCCTTAGCAGTGGCCTCTGGATTAGAAGACGCGATATGGATTGTTCCGTTGTCTTCAATATCTATTTTAACACCAGTCTGAGCAATGATCTCGCGGATCGTTTTACCGCCAGCACCGATCACTTCACGGACCTTATCAGCCTTGATTTTGATAGTCTCAATGCGAGGAGCCCACTCAGAAATTTGTCCGCGTGGAACTTTGATCACCTTTTCCATCTCATTAAGGATGTGAGTCCGTCCGTCTTTCGCTTGGCGAAGAGCCGTCTCCATCACATTAAAGTTGATCGAATCAATCTTGATATCCATTTGGAGTGACGTAATTCCAGTAGCCGTTCCTGCCACTTTGAAGTCCATATCACCCAAATGATCTTCATCACCCAAGATATCGCTCAACACAGCAACATTCTCACCCTCTTTGATGAGACCCATCGCAATACCCGCCACGTTCCCTTTGAGAGGCACACCGGCATCAAGTAACGCAAGAGTCGCTGAACACACTGTTCCCATTGAACTTGAACCATTACTTTCAAGAACTTCCGCTACAATACGAAGAGTGTACGGAAATTTATCGTGATCAGGAATAACAGCCTTAACGGCTCTTTCCGCCAAGAATCCATGTCCAACCTCACGACGAGACTGGCCACCCATACGGCCTGTTTCACCAACCGAGAACGGAGGAAAATTGTAGTGCAACATAAATTTACGAGAAATTGGACCCAATAAATTATCAACCATTTGTTCATCATCGCCGGTACCCAAAGTGACAGCTCCCAAAACTTGGGTTTCACCACGAGTGAATAGACCCGAGCCGTGAGCGCGAGGTAAAATCCCCGCTTCACAAGAGATCGGACGAATCTGCGTGACATTACGACCATCGATACGAACTTTTTTATCGAGAATCATCCAGCGAGCGACATGATACTTAAGATCTTCAACAATAGTATCGACTTCGCCTTCACGCTGAGCTTTAAGTTTTTCATCAGTGATTGGAGCAACCAAGGCCTCGATAGCCTCAGTGTGTGCTTTATCAACGGCCGCATAGCGATCTTGTTTTTCGCGAATATTCAATGCTGCTTCAATACGAGGTTTTAAGAACGCTACAGCCTTCTCTTTAAATTCACCATCGATTGAAGGAACAGAGAAAGCGCGTTTTACTTTTGATCCAGTTTTTTCGCGCAATTCATCTTGAGCATTAAAAAGAGCAGTCAAACTTTGGTGTGCGAATTTCAATGCTGCCAAAACATCATCTTCAGAAACAAACTTAGTCTCACCTTCAACCATCAAGATACCTTGACGAGTTCCAGCGACGATGATGTCCATGTCGGATTTTTCGAGCATTGCCATTGATGGATTCGCCACAAATTGGCCTTCGATGCGAGCCACTTGAACAGCTGCTGTGGGACCATCAAATGGAATATCAGAAATATGAATGGCTGCCGATGCGCCCAAGCTCGCAAGTACTTCCAATGGAAACTGACCATCAGCACTCAATGTCGTTGCTACAACTTGCGTCTCTTGGCGGTAGCCTTCTGGAAACTTAGGACGCAATGGTCGGTCAATCAAACGAGCGGTCAATGTAGCATCTGTGGTTGGTTTGCCTTCACGTTTAAAATATCCACCAGGAATACGGCCAGTGGCATAAAACTTTTCTTGGTATTCGACTGTGAGCGGAAAGAAATCAGCGGTCGAAGTTTTGCGAGATGATACGACGGTGACTAATACAATGTTGTTACCACAAGTAACGAGTACGGAACCATCTGCTTGGCGGGCTAAACGACCTGTTTCAATAGTAATTTGTTTGCCACCGACTGATGTGGTTACTGTTGTCTTCATGAATTTACTCCTCGATTGTTACGACAAGGAAAGGTTAGCATAAGAAGTGCTGAACTAGAAAAGAAAAGAGGACCTTACTGGCCCTCTTTTTTTAAACCCGATGTTACTTACGGATTTCTAAATCTTTAAGAATTTGCTGGTATTTATCGTTATCACTGCGCTTGAGGTAATCAAGGAGCTTACGACGACGATTGACCAACGTCACAAGGCCACGACGACCGTGTACGTCTTTTTTATGCACGGTAAAGTGCTGAGTGATATCGATGATGCGATAAGTTAGAAGCGCGATTTGAACTTCTGAGCTACCGGTATCAAGATCATTACGTTGATACTTTTTTACGACTTCTTCGCGTTGTACTTTTGTGAGTGCCATTAAACTCCTCCAGATTAAATTGTGTTTAGTTAACCCGAAACCCTTCATTAACGTCATGGCTGTCGCTATCAGAGTTTCGGTAAAGTTAGGGTTGTAATGGGTCTTTAGGGAAAGGTCAATAGCGGAACACTCGTCGAACCACAAATCCTTTGTCTTTTTCTAAACCTACAAGGGCCAATAGCTCTTCGGGTCGCTGACTCAACACCTTCACCCCGATATCCTGTTCCGGGTCAAAAACGGCAATTAAATGGCGACGCAGCTCGTGAGAGATCTGCCCGTTGCGAATAAGCCCCTCGCTATGCCCTCCAACCCGAATGTGTTTAAACCCAGGAAGAGCCGCCATCAGTGGAACAAAGGCACTCGATTGCTGTAAATGGGAACCTGCTATCGCATCCAGGGCGATGGCTTTATCCAGATGATAGGGAGCTGAATAGTTACGCACAAGACCACTCATTGTGGCGCCGCACCCCAACTGCAAACCAAGCTGTTGAACCCATGTACGTATAAAACTGCCTTTTGAACAATTCAGGCGAAAACGAAAATGCCCCTCATCGGTAACACCTAAAAACTCATTTCCCCAAAACTTCATGGGTTTAGCGGGAATTTGCACTGGAGTTTCACCCTGGCGGGCTTGTTCGTAAAGCTTTTTACCACCAACCTTAGTTGCCGAATATATAGGAACCTGCCAAAGAAAATCCCCTTGCAAACCCAATCCAGCCGCCTGCACCTCAGCCGTTGAAACGGCAACAACTGACTCTTTGAGCATCTGCCCCGTCACATCGAGAGTATCGGTTTCAACACCTAACTTCAAAGTCACATCATATTGTTTATCTTGCTCAAGAACATAGGCGCTCATCTTCGTTGCCTCACCTAAAAGCAACACCATTAAACCCTCTGCGAGTGGATCAAGAGTGCCTGCGTGGCCAACGTCTTTTATTCCAAGCCCACGACGAACTTTATGAACGACATCGTGACTTGTAACACCTGATGGTTTGTGGACCAAAAGCAGTCCATGAAGCGATGTCATGAAATTAATCCGCGCCTTCGTCGTCTTTTTTTATGGCACCCGACTTAGTCAAATCATAGATTTTTTTATCTACAGCCAATGTGCGATCAAAGGCCTCATCATAATGAAGCTCGATACGGGGGCAAAAACGGAGTTTTAAGTCCTGAGACAAATGACTTTGCATCAATCCAACACGTTTTTCGAGTTTTTCAATGAGGCTATCATGATCAGCGTCATTCTTGCCAAACTGATGCACAAACACATCAGCCGTCTTCAAATCTCGTGGTACATGCACACGAGTCACTGACACCAAGCCATCTTCGTTTAGATTCAGATTTTTGAGAAAAAATGAAGCAAGACTTTCTTGAATCTCTTTTTCAATACGCACCTGACGGCGATCATGTTTTTTAAACTGCATACACAAAACTCCCAGCGAACAGGAACAACTCAACACCCTTTGCGGTGTTGAGCCCATTCGACTTCAGCACGACCCAACGGTAGTACTACCTTATTATTCGTTAAATCGAAGCCGGATTTTCCGATAATCCGCGACGAATTTCTTCCCTGGTGTATGCTTCAATGATGTCACCAACTTTTAGATCATTATAGTTTTCAATGCCAATACCGCACTCAAAACCTGCCGCAACTTCCTTGGCATCATCTTTAAATCGTTTCAAGCTGCCAATTTTGCCCTGGTAAACAACCACGCCGTTACGAACAAGGCGTACCAAGTGTGAACGAGCCACTTTTCCATCCAATACTGAACAACCACCAATGGTTCCAATTTTTGGAACAGAAAAGATATTACGAACTTCCGCTCGACCGTGCACCTGCTCAACGATTTCAGGCTCAAGAAGACCGCCCATCAAGCGTTTCAAATCATCCATCATTTCATAGACGATTCCGTAGGTTCTGATCTCAACACCACGGCGTTTTGCCAATGAGAGAGCATTTCCATCTGGACGCGTATTAAATCCTAATACAATCGCCTTAGACGTCGTCGCTAAAAGTACGTCTCCTTCATTGATCCCACCTACTGCGGAGTGAATCACTTTAATCTTCACTTCATCAGTGCCAAGCTTCTGGAACATACCCAAGATGGCTTCCGAGCTCCCCATCACATCCGATTTAAGGATCACATTGAGAAGTTTTTGATCGCCTTGTTTTACTTTAGCGAAGATCTCTTCAAGAGACATCTTTGAAGATGGTTGTTCCGCTTTAGCTTTTTGAGACTTACGCAACTCAACCACTCGTTCCATGGTCTTTTCATCTTTAACGATATCAAACTTATCTCCAGCACCTGGAACTTCAGCCAACCCAAGCACTTCAACAGGCGCACCAGGACCCGCAGAATCCACACGCTCACCCAAATCGTTCATTAGGCTACGAACGCGGCCAGAACAAGTTCCTGCCACAATCAAATCACCCACGGCTACCGTTCCATCTTGAATCAAGATAGTGGCAGTACTGCCGCGACCTTTCTCAAGACGGCTTTCAATAACAATACCAGTACCACTGCGTTTTGGATTAGCCTTGAGTTCTTGCATTTCTGCCACGAGCAGAAGCTGCTCGAGCAATTCTTTGATGCCTTGTTTTTTAATCGCTGAAACTTCACAAAAAATATTTGATCCGCCCCATTCTTCAGGAACGATTTCATACTCAGTCAATTGTTGTTTAATGCGATCCGGATTGGCGCCTGGTTTATCCATTTTATTGAGCGCAATCACAATAGGAACTCCGGCTGCTTTAGCGTGATTAATCGCTTCCGCTGTTTGAGGCATAACGCCATCATCCGCTGCCACCACAATGACGGCGATATCGGTAGCGTTCGCGCCACGTGCTCGCATCGCGGTAAAAGCTTCGTGACCTGGAGTATCCAAGAACGTCACGAGTTCACCAGTTTCCAGCTTCACCTGATATGCACCAATATGCTGAGTGATACCACCTTTTTCACCGGCAGCCACATTGGCTTGGCGAATAGCATCCAACAACGAAGTCTTACCATGATCCACGTGACCCATGACAGTCACTACTGGCGGACGCGGTACCTCTTCAGCAGTGAGATCACCAAAAGCGGTGTCTTCCAGAATTTCATCTGCCGTTTTATAAACGTTTTGTGCTTCCCAACCAAATTCAGGCAAGATCAAAGCGATGGTATCAAAATCCAAGTCGGTATTCATGTTACCCATGACGCCATTCTGCATGAGCGCCTTGGTTAACTGAGCCGCCTTTACACCAATGGACTCAGCCACATCGCTGAGCTTCATTGTTTTGTTCACTTTCAGAATACGCTTAGACGCCTTAGGAGTGGTGATCTGTGTACGCATACTCTCTCGAGCAAGCACGCCTTTTTTCTTTTTAGGCTGGAACACCATCTCGCGTTTTCTGAATTCTGCCGAATTAAATACAATTTCTTCTTCTTCAGCAACCGCAGCGCCTGCTGCCTCTGGAGCTGGTTTTGTAAATTTCTTATGTTTATCTTCAAATTTCGAACGACGTCCCGCCTCTTCAATTTCAGGAATTGGCATTGGCTGCGCTACAAATCCGGCGCGTAAATTATTTCGCCCAGCTGAGCGAACTGGCCCACCAGGAGTTTGCTGACGGAAGCCGCCACCTCCGGCCCCACCACTGCCTGCTTGAAAGCCGCCGCCCCCCTGAAATCCACCACCACCTTGGTAGCTACCGCGCTGTTGTCCACCACCTTGATAAGAGCCTCTTTGAGGTCCACTCGGTGGAGGAGTCACTCGACTCAAATCCATACGGCCGACAATGTTCTTACGAACCACTTCATTGGCCGGTTTTTGCGAACTAGCAAAACCACTCTGTCCCACAACGACTTCTTTCTTTCTCGCGGGAGCTGGCGCCATTGGTCG
>JBILOD010000587.1:0-2644 GCA_044374645.1 Pseudobdellovibrionaceae bacterium
GAAGATTGGCGCTAGACCGTGAAGCCAGCAATACTCGCTTTGTAATTCATTTGAAGCGAGCGGTATAGATTTACCCAACGCAAAACTACTGACCCAGTGCCGTAGACTCAACGTCCACCTCGGTAGCTAATCAGGCCAATTTGGATCCTTGATCAATCCCCTGGCGGTGGATATAAACCGCCAACAAAATGCCTGGCAGTGCGATCGTGGCACAAGTCACAAAGAAGGTTGCCCAGCCCAGTTGCTCTACCATGACTCCTGAAAATCCAGAGAAAAAATTCCGTCCTAAAGAAGCAAAACTCGAAAGCAATGCATATTGGGTGGCCGTAAAACGCCGATTTGTCAGCAATGCCATAAAAGCTAAAAATGATGCCGTACCCATTCCACTGGTCATATCTTCTGCGACGACAACCACAGCCAAGGCCCAACTTTGTGGTCCTGTAAATACAAGCAGGGCAAAGAGTGCTGTAGAGAGAGCTTGAAAGATACCACAAACGACGAGAGCCCGATACACTTTGAGTTTTTGCAACAATAAACCACCCAAAAACAACCCCAGAAGGGAAGAGATCAATCCTACGGTCTTGGCAATAAAGCCCACATCCTGGTTCGTGAACTCCATATCCACATAAAATTTATTGAGCATTTGCCCAGACAAGGAGTCGCCCAGTTTGAAGGAAATTACAAAAATCAAAAATAGAATTGCTCGGGGACGCATGAGAAACTCACGAAATGGCTCAATCACGGCCTCACGCAAGCTTCGTAATGGAGCTTCGGTGACTTTGGGTTCCGGAATAAAAAATGTTGTCGCTAGCCCAATGCCCATCAATGCGGCCATGCAAAAATAAAGTTGGTTCCAGGTGAGCCCATAGGTGCCATCACCCACAAGCCCAATACCTACGCCTCCCGAAATCAACATGGCGATCCGATAACCATAAGTACTCATCGAAGCTCCGAGACCCATTTCTTCATCCGGCAGGAACTCGCGGCGGTAAGCATCGATAACAGCATCTTGAGTAGAACTGAAAAAAGCGACTAAGATGGCCGTCACCACCATCGGCATAAGAGTGGTCTTAGGTTCAAAGAATCCCATTAAAGCAATTAAAGCAACCAAGGCTAACTGAGTCAGCATGAGCCACCCACGCCGACGTCCCCAGCGAGTCAACTGATAACGGTCCAACAATGGGGCCCAAATAAATTTGAGCGAATACGCCATGCCAACCCAACTCAAGAATCCTATGGTTTTAACATCGATGCCCTCACGCGAAAGCCACATTTTGAACGTTCCACCGGTCAATAAGAGCGGCAGCCCACTTGAAAACCCCAATAGGCCAATGATTAGCATCCGCTTCCACAATGGTTGTTTAACGTGAGACATTTACTACCCTCCAGACGGGCAACTATATATGAGCGCCCGTACTCAAAAGAGTAATAGATTTGGAATAGGTGGGTCTAGATAAATGTCAGTTTTCGCATCTTCCAAAGCAAATGGCTGATGTACGGTCGACGCGTTTCACCTGTGGTCACCATCAATAGCTTGGTGATTTTCAGATTTTTCGGGTCGGTGTACAACAAGATGAGCATTTCTCGAATAAAGTTGGTATTGAGCGTGACGTAGTTATCAGTACCCACTCCCAGTTGAACATTTTTTTTCTCCCACCACGAGAAAGGATGGTCTTTGAAGTCCTGAAATTTGCCGGTGAGTTTATTGTTTGACGAAGGCAACGCCACGAGAGAAACACCCTTATCAATTAAGCGATTGAGTACGTCGTGCTGATAGTGCTCCACTTCTCGCGCCGTGTGAAATTTTGCTTTCAGAAACAGTGTAATTTCAGCCTCAGTCAACTTCTGGCCCCGAAGCAGCTTGTCACATACAAACTGATTTGGTCCCCAATCCATCTCTATCAGTTCCTTGTAGGTCTCAGTGCCAATTGGGACATGCTGATTGTGTTTGTTGAGTTCGAGAACCTTTTGGCAGATTCTATGGAAATAAAAATTGGGATTAATGCCCAAACTGACACCGTGCTCTAGGGTGTCAATGTGCCAGATGTTCATAGCATTATCGACAGCTTGAATGCCCTTTTTGAGAGTGTGCCAGACTTCTCCATGGTGGGATCGAATTTTAAAACCCCGGTACTGCAACTTGCGAAAGCCCGAGAACATCTCATGAAAGTGCTCTTTGCGATAGAGATCCAGTTCACTGCCAACCGTATCAACATCCGTCATATAGGATTCAAGCTCAGGATGCTTTTCGAGCATGTAAATCAGAGTGTTTACTTGCTCTTGAAAATGCTCCTTGCGGCTAGCAAATTTGCTTGCATCAAAAAAGTCTTTTTCTTTTCGAAATGATGGCGACAGGACAAAATCAAAATCGGGCTTTTCTTTTTTAAAGGCCATGAATCCATCATAAAGACCCATAATCACGTCTTCTGATGACACGTCATCTGAGCCAGGAATGTTTTCACCGGAAGCAGAGCTTGAACGCGCAAGGGTGAATTTTAATCGAATCTTACCCACGTTATAACGATGATAGAGCTCGTTGGCCATATGATAGGCCGACTCTTTATGAGCCTCTCGATCCACCAGAATCAATTTAGCGAGGTAAAGGATTTTCAAGTACGAATTAAACCCTTCGTTCTCGCGAAGT
>JBILOD010000109.1:0-9267 GCA_044374645.1 Pseudobdellovibrionaceae bacterium
GGCCGTCCCGACGTTGCGCCTATTCCTTAAAATAGGACCCTTTCGAGAAGCCCCCAATCCCCAGCACAACATTTCGTAAAGATGTGATATACGGTTAGAGAGGAACTACGCCTCGTTCGATTTGAAGTTTGCCGCCTCGAATTTGGCTCTTTTTCAGCAGAATCTACTTAGATTCTGCCATTAGTGGACCCTCAGTGTAGCGAGGTGAGAAATTCTTCTAATTTGTCAAAGGAACCCGTCCAGCCTCCCTGCATTCCCGCTTTGGCACTGTGAAACATAGCGCGTTCCTCCTGGGTTGCCTCTCCGAAGATTTCCCACTTAATAACTATGCGAGTTTGATCGGCTCCTTCCTCGCTGAAAGTGACGGTGGTTAACATAAATGCAGGCCATGTAGGGGCCATCGGGTGTCTGCTTAATCCGCCGTCCTTTGTAGAAAACCATTGTTTGTACACCAAGCGTGTTGGCCTGGAAATCTCTAGGTACTCGAATTTGCCATACATGGTATTGCCTTCGAATTGCATTTCGTAAAACGAAGTTTTTCCGGGCTGAATATGGCAATCAATAAATTTCATTGTCGAGCCAGTTGGGCCCATCCATTGTGGAAAATGTTTGGCATTGGTCCACATCTCAAAAGCCAAATCAATGGGAGCCTCAAAAGATCTCGCAATAATAAAGACATCCTCACCGGTTTGTTTTTCTTCGAGGTATTCTGCTAAGCGATCCCATGTGCCAGTGCCGCCGGCTTGTTTTATAAATTTCTTCGACTCTTCTGCGGCCTCAGGGGTTTCGAAAGCCATTGACATGTGGAGTTTTGTTTTTCCACCAAGATCGGAGAACGTCGCGGTGACTCTGAATAAGGGAGGGCGCTCTTTGTTGCCGCCGTGATCATAGACCAGGCGTTGGCATTTTTTGAATTCCAAATACTGGGTCGTATTTTCATAGTCGACCCCATCGGGGCCATGCATAGTGTAATGCCAATGTCCTCCGTTTTTGAGGTCTTTGGAATGGGTCGTTAATGTGAAGCCGCGGGGACCCCACCATTGGGAGACTTGTCTGTCATCGGTCCAAGCATCCCAAACCATCTCTATCGGGGCTTCATAGACTCTTGTGATTTCGATTTTGTTCGACTTATTTTTTTTGTGCATGGTTTTTTCCTTTTATTTTTTGTCTTTCACACACAAACGAAAGAGGTTAATTACCGTTCTAAAACAGTGAACTCTTATTTCGCTTTTTGCTCGTGAATTAGAGAACTCAATAGACCATCTTTAAGGCCCACATAGGGAATCACCAATTTTTGCACTCCGGTTTGTAACATAATGAGTTTAGTTATGAGCATGGCCGGCACTATGACATCGGCCCGATCGGCGCGAAGTTTAAGCTTTGATGTCCGCTGCTTAACGGGAACCTTGCGAACACGCTCAATCAGGCGGTTTAACTCATCCAGGGTTAAGTAAGTGCTTGGATGTTTACGCAACAGCTGCATTTTTAATTTGCCCATGGCTTCCAAATTGCCTCCGGTACCAATAGCATACAAGAGTGGAGTGTCTGGGGCCCGGTTAGCCGCAATGAAATTCTGGATTTCCGGCACCGACTCAATCAGTAAAAAAGGAATATCCACTTCTTTCAGTTTGCGTTTTTTTAATTGTCCTAGAAGTCGCACGGTTCCGAGCGGAAAGCTTTTTGTGGCCACGGGCCTGCCTTTTAAGGCAAAGGTGAGTTCGACCGAGCCACCCCCAATATCTATGAGGAGCACATGGTAGGGTACTAAATTGATTTCGTTTTGCACCGCTGAAAAAATGAACTGAGCTTCTTGTAATCCATCGATAACATCGATCCGTAATCCTGACTTTTTCGAGATCTGTTGAATGACTTGATCGCGATTCGAGGCCTCACGCAAGGCACTGGTGGCAACAGCGCGGTATTCCCTGATTTTATGTTTGGTCAAAATACTTCGAAAAGCCTTAAACGTTTCGACGGCCTTAGTGAGACTTTTCTTAGAAATCTTTCCATTATCAAAAACATCAGCGCCGAGGCGCACTGCCGCCCGGTATTTATGCAATACTTCATAGTGTTGGTTCTCAACGTTCCTGGCGATGATTAAACGAATGGCATTGGAGCCAATATCTATAGCAGCTAAAATCATAGTTCCTCCATTGTATGGTGGAAAAACCTTGCAAAGCAAACGATAAGCCAATCTATTCTAATGAATCTTAACAATTTCTTAACACGACAATGGCATCGACTCTGATTACTTAGACTCAGGCAAGATAATCGGCAGTCATGCAAGGAGAAAAGCATTATGATTAAGTCGTCGGTATTATCGTTATCAATCGTTGGGTCTCTGGCATCAGGGGTCTTGGGTTTGGGTTTGGTGGCCAATGCTGGAGAAGCCATGATTAAGGTCGATGGCTCTAGTACTGTGTTTCCAATCACGGAAGCTGTGGCAGAAGAGTTTCAGACGGCCGAAAAGGGAGCAGTGAAAGTCACTGTGGGAATTTCTGGAACCGGCGGTGGTTTTAAAAAGTTTTGCCGTGCTGAAACTGATGTACAGGATGCAAGTCGTCCCATCACAGACAAAGAAATGGCCGATTGCGCGGCTAATAAAGTAAAATATGTTGAGTTGCCAGTGGCGTTTGATGCCATGGTGATTGTTGTTAACCCTAAAAACAACTGGGTGAATGAAATCACTGTTGAGGAATTAAAAACCATGTGGGCTCCAGAAGCTCAAGGTAAAATCACTCAGTGGAACCAAGTGAATCCTAAATGGCCAGCCACTCCCTTGAAGCTTTACGGAGCAGGGAGCGATTCTGGTACTTTTGATTACTTCACCGAAGCGATTGTAGGTAAGGCGAAGTCGAGCCGCGGTGATTATACGGCTAGTGAAGATGATAATACGCTTGTTCAGGGTGTAGTGAATGACAAAAATGGTTTGGCTTATTTGCCAATGTCCTATTATGAAGAAAATAAAGGCAAATTGAAAGTTTTGGGCATTGTGGGTGGCGAAAAAGCGCCGAAAAAAGGCGTTGCTGTGAAAGCCACCAAAGAAACAGTAGAAAATGGAACTTATTTTCCACTTTCACGCCCTCTTTTTATTTATGTGAGCGAGGGGTCTTTAAAGAGAGCCGAAGTTCGTAAGTTTACTGAATTTTATTTAAAGAATGCGTCAAGTCTTGTTCCTGAGGTGAAATATGTTTCATTGCCTGCTAAGGCATATGAAATGGCTCAGCAACGTTTATCGAAAAATCAACTAGGCACAGTTTTTAAAGGACATGCCGAGGTTGGTATGAAGATTGAAGACCTTCTTAAAAAGGAAACCAAGCTTTAATCTTTGGCATAATTCGATGAGGTGATAATCCTCTAAGGGTGGGTCACTTCATTGTTTACGTTTACGAAAAAATGGGGGGCTGAGTGGAAAGGGCGTATTACTTGGCTGTTCGAATCACAAAAAAAGAAGCGGCGCTACGGCGTCGCCTCCATCAAAAAGTTTCCGAGTTCATTATTGAATCACTCCTGTTTCTTGCGGCCCTGGTGAGTATCTTTTTGACTGTTGCCATAGCGGGTATTCTCATTAAAGAATCCATTCCTTTCTTCGAACACGTATCGTTAAAAGAGTTTTTGACGGGCACCGAGTGGACTCCAATGTTTGATCAAGCCAAATTTGGAATTCTGCCGTTGGTAGGTGGTACGCTATTGACGGCGTTTATAGCGCTTGTCGTTGCAATTCCTTTGGGCACCATTGCTGCCATTTATCTCTCTGAGTTTGTAACCCCCCGTACTCGCGAAATTTTTAAACCTTGCTTAGAACTTCTCAGTGCCGTGCCCACGGTGGTGTATGGGTATTTCGCTCTATTATTTGTAACGCCCATGTTGAGGCAGTTTTTTCCTGATATTGGATTTAATGTTTTGAGCGCGGGCCTGGTCATCGGGGTCATGATTATTCCCTATGTGAGTTCTTTGTCTGAAGATGCCATGCGTGCTGTACCTGGTTATTTGCGTGAGGGTTCCTATGCCATGGGAGCCACTCGCATTGAAACAGCATTGAAGGTGGTGTTTCCGGCGGCGCTGTCGGGAATTACCTCTGCCTACATTCTTGGAATCTCGCGAGCCATCGGTGAAACCATGGTTGTTGCGATCGCGGCAGGTATGCAGCCCAATTTGACTATGAACCCATTGGAGCCTTCGGAGACAATCACGGCATTTATTGTGCAGGTGAGTATGGGGGATTTGCCCCATGGCTCAATCGGTTATCAAAGCATTTATGTGGCGGGTCTGACGCTTTTGTTGATCACTCTGGTTTTTAACGTCATTGGTTTTGCTCTCCGACGTATGTTTAGAGAGGCTTATTAACTATGTCTCATGTAGAAAACACAGCATTAAAAATGGTTGAAGAGACTATCGATATTCAGAAGCTCATTCAACGCAAAAAAATGTGGAATGGCATTGCCTCCATTATGGGGTTTATGACCTTAGCATTTGCTTTGTTAGTGGTATTAGTCTTGTTTTACGATCTAGCTAAGACCGGTGTGCCCCGTTTGAACTCTGAGTTTTTTATGAACTTTCCATCGCGGTTCGCGGGGCGAGCTGGCATTCTCTCCGCTTGGGTGGGAACTTTGGCTGTGATGACTGTGACGGCCCTTTGTGCCATTCCTTTGGGAGTGGCCACGGGAGTTTACCTCGAAGAGTATGCACCCAAGAATTGGTTCACTACTTTTATTGAGTTGAATATTGTGAATCTAGCCGCGGTGCCATCCATTACCTTTGGTCTCATGGCTTTGGGTATTTTTGTTTATCAGTTTGGGTTTGGGAATAGCATTTTAACGGCCGGTTTGACGCTGGGGCTGTTGGTTTTGCCCATCGTGATTGTGGCCACTCGTGAGTCGCTTCGCGCGATTCCGCAGACCATTCGTGAAGCCTCAATGTCATTGGGCGCCAGTCGTTGGCAAACCGTGCGGGATCATTTGATTCCCTACAGTAGTGGTGGTGTTTTAACCGGTGTGATTATTGCCTTGTCGCGCGCCATCGGCGAAACAGCTCCATTGATTACCATCGGTGCTTTGACATTTATTGCATTTCTGCCGCACTCGCCAGTCAAGGCGGAGCCGCCTTTTGTGAGTTTTGAATGGCTCTCTGACGCATTCACGGTATTGCCGATTCAGCTCTTTAACTGGGTGAGTCGACCGCAGGAAGAATTTCATGTGAATGCAGCAGCAGCTGGTGTTGTTTTGTTGAGTTTGACATTGCTAATGAATGCCATTGCCATTTATTTACGGTATCGTTTTAGAAAAGGAATCAAATGGTAACTTCTACTCCTGCCATTAAAGCCAACATTAAAGATTTAAAGTTTTTCTACGGCACGAAGGAAATTCTGAAGTCCGTAACTATGCCTATTTATAAAGATCGTTTAACGGCGCTCATTGGGCCTTCGGGCTGTGGAAAGACCACTTTGTTGCGTTGTTTTAATCGCATGCATGATCTTTATGCTGATAATCACTATGAGGGACATATTAATCTGTTGCCCGGCGAAGTGAACATTCTTGAGTCAAAGGTTGATCCTATTGAGATTCGCATGCGTATCTCAATGGTGTTTCAGAAGCCCAATCCGTTTCCTAAATCTATTTTTGAAAACACTGTCTATGGTTTGAAAGTTCGTGGTGTTAAAAAGAAGTCGGTATTGATGGAGCGTGCAGAGCAAGCTCTCAAGGATGCCGCACTGTGGGATGAAGTTAAAGATCGTTTGGACACCTCTGCTTTGGGACTGTCCGGTGGACAACAGCAACGTTTGTGTATTGCTCGGGCCTTAGCTATTGAGCCAGAAATCCTGTTGTTGGATGAACCCACATCGGCACTAGATCCAATCTCGACGGGGGCCATTGAAGAATTGGTGATGCAGTTGAAAAATAAGGTAACCATCATCATGGTCACTCACAATATGCATCAGGCGGGTCGTGTTTCTGATTTTACCGCCTTCATGTATCTAGGGGAGCTAGTTGAGTTTGGAGAAACCACACAAGTGTTCACTTTGCCAAAAGACACACGAACAGAAAACTATATCACCGGCCGATTTGGATAAGTGGGCTGCATTGTAAAGTAAGTGTTCTTTAATAAGTTCAATCCTTTGGAGGGTTTTCTGGTTGCGCCAACGGGTAACACGTTGCTACACTCTACCTTTAGCATTATCCGGTGGGAGAGTTCATGGAAAGACATTTTGAAGTAAAAATTGAAGAGCTCAAAAGAATTCTGGTATTGATGGGCGCTTACGTAGAAAAAGCTCTCGAAGAAGCAGCGGAAGCCCTTTTGAAAGAAGATAGAAACCGTTTTCATCAGGTTCATGAGATTGAAAAGAAAATCAACGAGGAACAGTTACACATTGATAATTTCTGTATGGAATTATTGGCCAAGCAAGGGCCGGTGGCTCGTGACCTACGCTTTATCGTTGCGGTGATTAAAATCAACACAGACTTGGAACGAATGGGTGATCAGTGTGTGAATATCGCCTATAATGGTCACGATTATCTTCAACACAATTTAGCCGTAGAGTGTCCAGAGATTCCTCAAATGGTGAGTGATGTAAAAGCTATGGTAAAGATGTCTTTGGATGCCTTTGTGAAAAACGATGAACAGTTGGCCCAAAAAGTGATGTTGATGGATGATTCGGTGGATCTCAATAAAAATGCGGTGCTTCGAAGACTCGAAGAGTGGATGTCCAAAAATCCACAACACATTCGCCCGGCTCTCAATCTCATTTTGATTGCCAGAAATCTTGAACGACTTGGGGACCATGCAACGAATATCGCCGAAGACGTCATATTTGCGTCATCTGGTCGTGATATTCGTCATGGAAAGGAATTCCGATCCTAAATCAGTCCTAGGTAAGAAGGAGAGTTTATGTCCATTAAACACCTTTTAGTTATTGAAGACGAAAGTGAAATTCGTGAGCTCATGCAAATTGTGCTCCTGCGACAGGGATTTCAGGTCACCTCCTTTGCGAGTGTCGAGGAGTTTAATGCTCATCTGCTACAAAAGCCAGACGCCCGCTTTGATCTGATGATTTTGGATTGGATGTTGCCTGGGCAAAGTGGATTTGAATTTCTCAAAGAATTACGCAAAAAACCGGATTGGAAACTGATTCCCATTATCATGGTTACTGCGAAGGCAGAACCCAATGAAGTTGTACTTGGGCTGGAGAGCGGGGCCGATGACTATCTTGTAAAACCCTTTGATAGTGCCGTATTGCTAGCTCGAGTGCGAGCATTGCTTCGCCGTCTTCCAGCGGATGAGGCAGCGAAAGTCCTTCATTGGGACGGCCTATCAATCAATCTAGAAAGTTTCGAAGCGTTTTTTGATGGGGAAAAGTTGCCGTTGACTCCCACTGAATTTAAGCTGCTTGCCATCATGGCCCAACATCACGGTAAGGTGTTCACGCGGGAACAGCTTGTGCAATCAGTGCAGGGGGAGGGTGTGAATGTGGTGGGGCGAACTGTTGATACCCATGTGTTCTCCCTGCGAAAAAAACTCGGGCCTTTCGGTGATAAAATCGAAACCTCCCGTGGAATTGGTTATCGCTTCCGGGATTCAGCAGAAGGCATACAATGAAGGCCTATTTTCCCAAACGAATCTTTTGGCGTAGTTTTTGGAGTCACGTCAGTGCCTATGTATTTGTGGTGCTGTTCGGATTGGGTGTAGGGTATTGGTTTTTAGTTCCAGAATTAGGCCCTGTTTCCAAAGATGAATTTCATCATTTGGTTGGACCTTGGCTCTTAAAAGTACTGCCTTTGCTGTTGATATATATGGTGGTGGTCTCACTTTGGTTCTCCTATCATTCTGTGCGTCCACTGGCGCAGATCATTAAAACTGTACGCAGCATGGTCAATCGCCGTGGCCTGATGGCGGCCGAACTCGATGACGATGAAGTTTTTGAAGAAGAAGAAGGTGAGTTCTACGAACTTGATATTGCACTAAGTCGAGTGCGCCGTAAGCTCAAGAAAAAATATGACCAGCTCGATCAGCTCCGTGAGGAGAGTGAAACACTGATGATGTCGATGGCCGATGCCGTGGTCAGTGTGGATGGTCACCAACGTTTGGTGTTTTTTAACTCTCAATTCGCCAAACATTTTTTGACCCATAGTCAGACTCAGCGGACGACCTATTTTTCGGATGTGTTGAGAGACCCTGAATTGCTTGGCTTAGTTAATAACACCATTAGCCGCGGTGAGGTGGGAGAGCGCACTCTCAGTTTGACTTCGTTGTTAGAGCGAAGAGACCGTGATTATGGCGTTTCCATTTCGCCCTTGCGGCGTCCGGACGAAGGTCCAATTTATGGGGCGCTCTTAGTGTTTCATGATATCACCCACCTGAAGGCCGCCGAGCGGATGCGTATTGAGTTTTTAAGTAACGTCAGTCATGAATTACGCACGCCGCTGACCACGATTAAGGGTTATGTGGATCTAGTCAAAGAAGATCTTGAGGGCGGAAATGTGGAGGGGGCCAAACAATTTGTGCCGATCCTTTCTCGTAATATCAATCGCTTGGTTGATTTAGTGAATGACCTACTGTTGATTTCGAAAATGGAATCAGCCCCTGAGTTACAGATCGAAGTGAATGACACTCATCGAATTTCCGATAATATCAAAGAAGAGTTCAGCCGAGCGCTCAGTGAAAAAGGACAAGAAATTGTGGTGACTGCAACCGCGCCGGTGTTGAAGGCCGATGCTGTCAAATTGCAGCAAATTCTTCGTAATTTAGTTTCGAATGCCGTTCGCTATGGTCCAGAGGGTGGTAAGATTGAGCTGAAGTGGCTGCCGGTGGCTAGTGGAATTGAAGTTCGAGTGAAGGATCAGGGGCAAGGAATTTCCGAACAGCACTTGGCTCGGTTGTTTGAGCGATTCTATCGTGTCGATAAGGGACGCTCACGCGAACTCGGTGGCACCGGGTTGGGCTTAGCCATTGTGAAACATCTCATGTTGGCTCATAAAGGGACCGTTAACGTCAAAAGCAAGCTGGGCGAAGGGGCAGAGTTTATCTGCTTTTTTCCGCAAAGTTGATTTTCATCTTAAATGCACATATCCAATTGAGAATGAGTCACGTTTGAGGTGGTTTAGTCTCAGATTAAAACCCACAAGTGCTGGACGTTGGTCGTCTCCTTTTAAGATGATCAAAACTTGAATATGAATCCTTCAGAAGTCTTTGTAAACTTTAATAGATTATCTAGTGAGCCTACTGGCAGTTCGATGGAGGAATGTTTGATGATTCAGCTTGATGTGCGCACGC
>JBILOD010000110.1:0-9243 GCA_044374645.1 Pseudobdellovibrionaceae bacterium
AAAAATACCGGGTCGATTCATTTTTTTGTATACTCTTCCAAGAAGAACATCGGGTCAGCCTCAAACTGAACATAATTTTCAAGAGTCACATAGACCGGTACGGCTTTAGGAAACTGACTGAGAAAAGCATCCATTCCTTTGCTGCTTTTTTTTCGGCCACTCTTAACTTCGATGGCAAAAACTCTGCGACCAACCTTGAGGACGTAGTCAACTTCATATTGCCCCTCACGCCAATAGTATAACTCCTCCCCCGTGCGCACGAGCTGTGCGCCAACAACGAGCTCGAACACTCTGCCCAGCTCATCACGCTCATATTCGTCTCGAACGGTCAGGTAGTACAGACACGGTGCCATGGGTAGAATCTTTGGTGATGAAGCCTTTGTTTTAACCTTCTTCTCCGAAAACTTCTCCAGAGCCTTAATTAGAAAAGCTCCCTTATACATTGAAATATAGTTTTTGACGATCTCAACATTGCCTCGATCTTGAATTTGCCCCAATAGTTTTGTGTAGGAAATTTCTTGTGCAGGGTAGGCCATCAAGATGTCGAAGGCATGGCGGAATAGCGAAGGATTTTTCACCGACTGAAACTGGAGTATGTCTTTCTCCACAACCGTACCAACAATGGAGGTTTTAACATAGTCCACCCAGTCTGTCTTCTTCACCAATGGGTAGGAGCCTGGATATCCTCCAAATTTTAGATATTCCTTGAAGGTCAATCCGTAGGCTTCATGAGATTCGTGATAATTCCAATGGTAGGCCTGAGTAAGTTGAAACCGCCCTGTCAGGCTTTCTGTAAGTCCCTTTTGAATCTCCAAAGAACTAGAGCCTAAGAGGACACAACTCATTTTTTGTTTTTTGCGTTTTGACTCGTCATAGGGAATTTTAATAGCTTCAGCCCAATTGTGGCACTTCTGAATTTCATCGACGATCAGAATTTTCTTTTGAGACTGAGCCATTAGCCACTGATCTCGAAGCCAATGAACATCCGCATTGAATATTTTATCACCACTAACATAGTGGGCCCGATCGGCATAGAAATCTTCAATGAGCTTTAAAATGGATGTCGTCTTTCCAACCTGACGAGGCCCCAAAAGCACCTGAATAAGGCCATTATCGGTTATGCTGACCATGTGATATTCCACAAGCTTAGTGCTGGCCAATGAACCAGAGTATTTTGAGGAATTTCGAACATTTCGCTGATTGATCGCGGGCGTTCCAAGCTCTATCTATTCATAAATACATGGATTTTTCAAACATAGGAGCTTAACTTAGATTAGTGGCATTTAATATCTTAAGAAGTATAATTTCAGGTTTATACTTTACGTGATATAAAACCTATTTTATACTTTACGTGATATAACACTAAACTTACTAACCCAGCATTGGGCGCCCATTATATGAAAAAAAATACTGCTAAACCTCGTATTGCACCAATAATCGTTCGCTCTAGTGAGCAAACAGCATCTGCAATCAGAAGAATTAGAAAACTCTGTGGATTGTCGCAGATGGCCCTCGCAAAAAAAGCAGGGCTCACACAAGCAGCAATTTCAAGAGTCGAAAGCGCGTCTAATGAAAGAATCGAAATTAGAACTTTATTTTTAATATTAGCTGCCCTCGATGCCGATCTCATTATTGCACAACGACCTCAGCGTGAACGAAAGATTTCTCTTGAAGGAATCATCTGATGGCAAAGCGCAATTCATCGAAAAAATTGAAGGTGTTTTTGAACGCAATACCACTAGGACTTTTGGAATACACTGCGAAACAGGAACTGATTTTTGTTTACAAAAAAGAATGGCTAGAACGTTCCAAAGCATTTCCAGTATCACGAAGCCTTGAGCTAAGAGAAGAGCCACATAAAGGCCATGCAGTGTATGCCTATTTTGATAATTTACTTCCCGATGCGGTATCTATGAGACAAAGGCTTGCAGCAAAAATGCATGCTGAAAGTGATCACATTTTTGATCTTCTTGCCGTGATAGGGCGAGATTGTGTCGGCGCACTTCAATTTTTCAAGGAGGATGAAGCTGATCCTGAATTGAAAAAACCGACAGGTTATAAAATTTCAGAGAGCGAGATTGCTAACAAATTACGAAATCTACGCAGCATTCCCCTCGCAGCCTCTGAGGAAGATGATTTTAGACTATCCATTGCGGGAGCTCAGGAAAAGACCGCCTTTTTGAATTTAAACGGCCAATGGCACATCCCTATTGGAGACTCACCAACAACTCATATTTTTAAGCCACAAGTGGGAGAATTGAAGCCAGGATTAAGCTTTTCTGATTCTGTGGAAAACGAGTGGCTCTGCGCTGAAATCGTTCGAGAGTTTGGGCTGCCAGTGGCTAACTGCCATATAAATCGGTTTGAAGAAATTAATGTTCTTGTCGTAGAGCGATTCGACCGCCACTGGCACAAAAATTTTCTCATTCGAATTCCTCAGGAAGATTTTTGCCAAGCCTTAGGAATACCAAACTTCACCAAATACGAGGCGGATGGTGGTCCTGGAGTCGTCCAAATGATGGATCTGCTTTATGAATCAACCTCTGCCAATGAGGATCGGCGTATTTTTTTAAAAACCCAGGTTGTCTTCTATTTGCTCGCCGCGATTGATGGGCATGCAAAAAACTTCAGTCTGCGCTGGGGGCCAAGTGGTTTCGAAATGGCTCCGCTCTACGACATCCTCTCCGCTCAACCTATGGTCGATAACGGAAACTTTCAAAGCGAAAAAATTAAAATGTCTCTGGCCATTGGAGAGGGCCGTCACTACAAAATACGCGACATTTTTAGAAGGCATTTTATGCAAACAGCAAAGCTTTGCCGTTTTGATAGTGACGAAATGAATAACATCATAGATGAAACGATATCAGCAGTGCCGTTTGTCCTAGGACGCGTTTCACAAAATTTGAGCAAAAAGTTTCCTGCAAAAGTTGCAGAATCTATTTTCAATGGAATGAAAAAAAGATTGCGCCATTTCTGAGTTAACTCCTGTCTGGGCCTAGTCTTACTCCCGACTAAACTGTTGAATTGGCAAAGTCGATTTCACTCGCTCGAGTCCAACAATACTGTTTTAAGCACTTCCAAATAATGCCTGAAGATCACTGGGCCCCGCTGATTTGGGACTAAATCGCAGGAGGCAACTTCAAGAAAGTTGATGAACGGCTCAACATTTCTAACTGTCTGCTCCTCGCTTTAATTTTCGTGCGCTGGAACCTGTGATAGCAAATTTTTTATCAGTGCTTTCATTGAGGTCATGAACTACATCCAAAAGCTCAGGAACCTTTTGAACCTCATCAGTGATGATCCACTCATTTGAGGGAGAAAGGTTCTCAACTATTATTTTCAATCGACCTGGATCGCGTTGATACTCTAAGACCAAGCTGGGCCTTAGAAGGTTTATGTAGAATGCCTCACGGCCCCTAAATCGCTCAGAGAGCAAAAAAGACTTGCCTGTCCCCCTGGGGCCAAAGTTATGTTAGAGCTATTAGATATGACTTTCGATTATAACTTACTCTTTGATTTGGCTTTGCAACGAGTTGGTCTCCCTTCTCGCGAACAACTATTCGACCTTTGCAGCAAAAGAATTTTGCTTGGGAATGAGATCCAACAATTAAATCTTGATCTACAAACGTCGCCATTCCCAGCCTCTGTGGCTTCAGACTACGTCGTCCAATATCGCGAGGGTGCCCCTTTTGTTAACTTGCCGACGGTTTTTCTGAAACGGGATTTTGTGCGCTACGATTTTCAGAGAGAATGGAATAACCATGGCTATGGAGAAACATTCGCTGGAGGTGAGAGCCCTTTTGCGTGCTCGCAGGCAGTGGTATTACCTGAATCAGCTACAACTTTAGGTGAAATTTTTAACACAGCCACTAGCAGAAAAGTTTCTGACTCTGCCGCACTCATTGAGACTCCCGAAGGGCCGGTGTTGTGGTTCAATAGAAACGTTGGGCCTATTGACGGCTATGACTGGGTGATCGTTGAAAACTTTCTGAGTTCAGGTCCGAATCCTCTTCCCTCTATCAAAGAAGTTCCCTTCGGGTACTCCGGAGCTCTTACGATGCGCATTGATTGCGATGAAGCAGTGTCTTCAGGGCGCCGACTTTTTGAACTTTATCGTAGTAAACAAATTCCGTTTTCAATGGCCATTAAAACTCAGCAGGAGCTTGGCGCCAGCGATCGTGAGCTCATCGAAGATGTTCTTGCCGCCGGAGGGTCCGTCGTTGGCCATTCCCATACCCATGCGCCCCATTGGGGAGGCTCTCGCGAATCCGCTGCTTGGGAAATTAAAGAATCCCGACGCGTGCTGCGCGCACTCAATATCCCCGGCATTAATTACGATTTTGTGGTGTCTCCGTTTCATCAAAATCCTCCCCACAGTGTTGCCGGATTGGCTGATGCCGGAATCAAGGGCTTTGTTGGGGGAATCATTTGTAATGACCCTGAGTACTTGGTCGGCCGAAGTGGTGTGGTCCCGGGAGCAACCGGCATCATCACCCACACTCAGCAGTGTATGCTCCATGGCGAAACCTATCACCAAGCCAACAATAAGACTGATGGATACAAATATGCGTTCAAACAAGCTCTGGCGACCAGAACGTTTTTTGGTTTTTTGGATCATCCATTCTCTAATTACTGGTATGGGTGGGAGAGCGAAGAAGAACGCCTCGCTGTTCATGATGAATTTCTCACCTACCTCTTGGGCTTTGATCAAATTTGGAAAGCCAATCTCGTGCAAGCCTTGAGGTTCTTAGAGATGAAATCTCAAGTGAGAATCTCTCATAGTAACGGAACTTTTTCCGCATTTTTGCCAAAGGCAGAAAGCTATTCTGAATTGCCCTCGATCTGTATTCATTTGGGGGGCAAAGACTACGAGCTCAATCCCAATGCCTCCCCCACAATGGGCGAAACCGATGGATCTGGAACGGGAGTGAAAATTGACCTCGATTGATCAAATACAAACGACACAAGGGCGACGACCTATGACTACCATTTCAGAAACTGATTCCAAACAATATTTTCAGCAATGGCCCAACTTAAAAGACTTTGATTCGGTGGTGATTTTTTCAACGGCAGATTGGGATAACCCTTTTTGGACAAACAAACAACATATGGCCTGCCAGTTGGCAAAGGCTGGTTTTAAGGTTTTGTATATCGAATCCCTGGGCCTACGTAAAATTACGGTGGCCAAAAGCGATCTGGGCAGGATCTTTCGGCGAATTCTTCGGTTTTTCAGGGGCACGACACAAGTGAACGAAAATATCTGGGTTTACTCACCCATCGTGTTGCCGTTTCAAGATAAGCCTTGGGCGCAGAATGTAAACACCTTCTGTTTACAAAAGATCGTGAGTTTTTTCAAGTGGAGATTGGGTTTTAAGAAAACCCTCGGATGGACTTACAATCCTTTGGTTCGCAATATTTTAAAGGGCATCGATTTTGCCGGGATTGTCTATCACAGCGTCGATGACCTCTCCGCAGCCCCTCGCTTGCCCAAAGCTCAAATTGAAATGGAAGAGCAGCAACTCATCAAAGACTCTGCCATAGTCTTTGTAACTAGCCGAACTTTGGCCGAAAAATACAAACACCTGGCACCAAACAAACTGTTCTACTACCCCAATGTGGCCGATTACGAACATTTTAGCCAAGCTACAAATCCGGAGCTTAGGGTTCCCGATGATGTGGCCAAAATACCTGGCCCCCGCATTGGTTTTATAGGCGCCATCAGCGATTATAAATTGGATTTTGGGATGATTGCAGAGTGCGCGACGTTAACGCCCCATTGGAACTGGGTGCTCATTGGCAAAGTCGGCGAGGGTGATCCCCTCACCGATGCCAGTATTTTAAATAAAAACAATATTCATTTAATTGGGCCACGGCCATACAAGGAGCTCCCTAATTACCTCAAAGCCTTTGATGTCGTCGTTATCCCAAGCCCCCTCAATGATTACACTCGCGCCATGTTTCCGATGAAGTTTTTCGAGTACTTAGCGGCCGGTAAAGTGATTGTTTCTACTGATTTGCCGTCACTTAAAGAGTTTCAGAGCGCCTTCCTATTGGCAAACACACCCAAAGAGATGGTGACCCAAATTGAATACGTTCTCCAAGGTAAGGTTGGGTACTCACCGAAAATGGCCGCGCTGGCCCAAGAGAACACTTGGACCATCCGTTTACAACGCATGCTTGGTGATTTAAACTCGACTTTGAAGTAGGAAGGGTACGAAAGACAGCGTTGCCTAAGCCAATGATTCCCATGGATGAATCGCACACCCCTCATATGTCAGTTTGGTGCTAGTTCCGGTAAGGGCGACTTTTTTGATTTCAAATTTCTCCTGAAACTTCTTAGTCAAACTATCAAAAATAAGAAAGTCCCGTTTATCGAATCCTTCCTTTGGAATCACTTTCAATGCAATGAGCTTTTTAGGTTCATATTCATAAACAATGTCTATAAACTTACCCTTTGATGTTCTGTAAAAATAAAGAGGACGATTGGAGTATCCCGTATAGGCCAGCTGTGAGTACGCTTCCAAATAGACCCATGTCAGAAGCTTTTTTTCAAAACTAGCACTGTAATAATCAAGTAGCCCAGTATCCGTTAGAAAGTAAATAGGCTTTCCAGTCGAAAGACTTAATGGAAGAATCTCTATAATCGTGAAAAGTGACTTGAGAACCTTAACGTAACGCTGAACGGTCCTGTTCGGAATTTTGGTTTCCTCAGAAATGTTCGCAATGTTGGGCTCACCAAGTTCCGCAATAGCTTTCAAAATACTCTTGGCACCCTCAGAGTTTAGTTTTGGATCCCCAAATTGAAAAATGTCTCGCTCAGCCGTTAACGAAATCCAGTCTTCTAAGAGCCGACTCCTCTCTTCATTGTCATGCACATTGAAAATCCCAGGAAATCCGCCCCTGGCTAAGTACCGCAGTAAATTTTGCCTTGTCGCAATGGGTTTTTCTCTGGGAAACGGAAAGGATTTAGGGGAATGACCTTCATTCTTTAGACTTTCAGACAAATTAAATGGGTAGAGGCGAATGCGCGAGAGCCGGCCGGTTAATGACTCTTTTACTTTTGTCTCAATGGAAAACTCTGTTGAGCCGAGCAACACAAACTGTCCAGGTGCTCTACGCTCATCAACCAAGCTTTTGATTTCGTCAAACAGTGAAGGAGCTTTTTGAGCTTCATCGATGATGAGTGGCCGCTCCTCGGCCTCAATCAAAAAAGAATGTGGATTAGCTTCTGCAAATGTTCTTAATTCTTTTTTATCTAAAGTGAGGTATTTCATTTGAGAGAGTTTTTTCGGCAACAATTCACGAACAAAATAGCTTTTACCACACTGCCTTGGCCCCTGAATTGAGACGACCGGCGAGAATTTCAATCGCTTTAAGAAAATATCAATGACAGACCGTTTTCGCTGATGGGCTATGCTCATAGCCCATTTTAACCCTTCCAATTACTGCATGTCAATGCACGAATTGGAAGGGTTAAAAAAAAGGGGGGGCCGTACCCCCAAATAAGTCGATCGCCTTGTTGAACTGGAGCAATGAAACATGAAGTTCGCACGGATGACCAACATTCTATTATTGAGTCCCATAATCAATGTCCCGAATAGCCGAGACCCTCCGGTTTCGGTCATATTTCAAGCCCTGATCCCTCCCCAAATCTTCTCTATTGAAGCTCCAGGGACCTCCCCTTGCTGCAATCGAAAAAATCAAATTTCTCTATACAATTGATTTACGAATGAGGAGAACAACCGGTAAAGTGCGAAAAGCACCATTCCTAGTGAACCATTTCTATTGGAGCGATAGACCATGCTAAAGCAACATCATCGATACATTAATTACCTGAATCGACTTCTCGATCTGATCGTTTCACTTGGAGTCTGGTATGGCGTCTTTAGTCTTCGCTTTTATGTTTTTAGCGACGCCCAACAAGGCCTTGAAATTCAATTCTTAAAAACAGGAATCTTAACCAGCCTTCTGACAGTCTATTTCTTCACCAAAGAGGGCCTGTACAAGTCACAGCGTCTAAGTTCACTCACTGGTGAGCTCCTCAGAGTTCTTAAGGCAAACACACTTTCGGTGGTCGCCGTGGTCGTTCTTCTTTATTTTCTTGCCGATTCAAAACTCTCGCGAATTGTAATGCTCGGCTATTATGTTGTTTCCAGTCTTGTCTTCATGGTTCTCCGCAGTACACTTCGCAGTGGACTCAAATATTTTCGAACTCAAGGACGCAATCTTCGCTATCTTGTTTTGATCGGACATGGGCACGCGATTGAGTCCTACGTAGAGAGTATGCTTGCAATGAAGGAATACGGAGTCAGGTTTTCGGGTTGGGTGGATTCGAACGGCGCTGCCACTAAGTATAAGATCCGTGAGCGTGAGTATGACTCTAGTTTATTGCAGATTCAGAAAAGACCCGATGGTGTCGTCATCGGCTATCAGGGTAAGGACGTTGCTAAGGTGGAAGGTATTTTACGAGACCTCCACAATGATGTTGTTCCAATCGTGGTTCTACCCGACCTCAGTTACTCTTTGATTGGTTGCCAAATTGACTATCTTGCGGGAGTCCCGGCACTCATTGTGAACCAGCCCAATTTCACGACTCTGGATATCTTTCTAAAACGACTCTTTGACTTTGTTCTTTCAGGAATGGGTCTCTTTGTGCTTAGTCCTTTCTTGGCATTGATTGGACTTTTGGTTCGTCTTTCCTCACCTGGTCCCATTTTTTATGGACAAGAACGCGTGGGACTTGATGGTCAAAAATTTAAAATGTGGAAGTTTCGTTCAATGAAAGTTGGGGCTGACAATTCTAGTGGTGTGCCAGGATGGACGGTGGCCAATGATCCACGCCGCACAAAAATTGGAACCTTTCTTCGAAGCACTTCAATGGATGAACTTCCGCAGCTTTGGAATGTTTTTGTCGGAGAAATGAGTTTGATTGGTCCTCGCCCCGAACAGCCCTACTATGTCGAAAAGTTTCGTAACGAAATTCCTGCCTATATGCTTCGTCACAAAATGAAGGCCGGAATCACTGGGTGGGCTCAAGTGAATGGTTGGCGTGGCGACACCAGCCTTCATAAGCGCATTGAGTGCGATTTATATTACATTAGAAATTGGTCCATCTGGTTGGATGTTAAGATTCTTTTTATGACCCTGTGGTCTGGTTTGTTTAATAAGAACGCTTATTGACCTGGAATTCTTAGACTTGCCGTTTTACCGGAAGTGTAGTTCAATAGAGTTGGTCCAATCTAC
>JBILOD010000590.1:0-2632 GCA_044374645.1 Pseudobdellovibrionaceae bacterium
ATACTTATTGGACTTTCGAAAAACCGAGGTCGTCAATTAAAGGTGTGCACAGTCCAAGAGGCAGTGCCGTGGCAGAGTGCCACGGGCACTGCGAGCACAAGGGTACAACAAAGGGGGTTTTTATGAAAACAATATTTATTTTACCCTGCATTTTATTGAGCTTCACTGTGATTAACTTGCCTTTAACTGTCAGGGCCGACAGTGCACGTTCATCGGCCATCACGAATTGGGGAGATTGTGATGGTGGCAGCCGTAGTTGGTGGGATGACATGTGTATGAAGTGGCGAAAGACTGAATAGCCTTTTCCATGCCCGCCCGCTGATACATAATGTTTGGTTAGCAGCAAATTCTTGAAAATATCCGATTCGAGCCACTCGAAAGCCCATTTGTGACCGGCTTTTGGCGGGATCTGAGGGAGCCATTTCCGCTTTGATTTTCTTAGACCTGCCGATGGAGACGACCGACTAATAATCCCAGTACACGAATTCGAAGGGTGACTCATTTCAGTCTGAATCATTGATTGCCCTTCAACTCCATGAACAACCATTTCAACTTCTAACCCAAAAGGAGTTTGCGCTTCCTCCGGCATTCCATTTTTTGAATTCGCCCTATCTTCATAGGTATTGAAAGAGAGAAGGCCATACCTGTTAAGATCAACCAACTTTTGTTTCTTAAACTCAAAGATATAAGGTTCTCGATCCAAAAATCTAAAATAGTTAAGAGCAAATGTTGTTTTCCTTGAATCGGTCTCAATACGTTCTCCCATCAAAACAACCTTGGATTTAATCTCAGAAACCCGATTATCATGCCACAACTGCGCTTCAGTTTCGGACATTGCTCGTGAAACAATAATAGTTCCACCATCAATACTACTTAGGATTAACTCATTTTGAGAGAGAGCTAATGGGCACAAGGCCCCATCTCTCAATGCAACCGCTTGAAAGGATAAAGGGCCTCCCTGTTCCTGTTCTAATTGCCAGGTTGAGGTTAAAAATGCAACTTTACCATTCGATCTAAAGCTCAAATTCACTAGAGACTCCTTTAAACTTCCTTTGTATGGCATTTCGACGATCATTTTACCCATGAAATAGGGATAGTGAGAATGGGGAGCAAGCATTTCAATACTTTGAACCTTAACCACCCCGCTTCGGATAAAATCTTCTAAAAAGCGCCGTTTTAAAAAGACTGTTCTGTTTGCAATAAACAAGGATGACGCTAACTGATCAAGGTCTCCATTTTTCAATGCCTGTTGAGATGATTGAGGTGACTGAGATTTCAATAAATTGAGGATTTCAGGTCCAATTGTCATCGATTGTGATTTTTGAAACTCAATAAATTCAAAAGGAGAAAAGGAGGCCAAAGAAAAATTTGGAACAATAAAATAACAAAAGAACAGAGCCATTATTTGAGATCTCATTGAAAACCAAGCCTCCGTATAGGTAAGTTCCAAACTCAAAGTCAGGATATTCTCTCACCTTCCTCGTGTGATTTCCCTGCTTCCAACAAAGAGTTAATCTCCCTCTATCTTATGCAATTTGCCGGCCAAGCTTAACTCATAATTGAAGGTAAGCACTTATCCCTGGTGCTATTGGACATTCAAGTCCCCTACTTTCATTAAACGAGAGAATGACCTGTGTTGTGGTCACGAAAAGCAAAACCGCCATTACAACTTATAAACTGTTCTTTGAGATGAAAGCTTCCCGAAAAAGCGGAGCCTTTTACAGGGGAATCGACTGCGATTTTGCTGTAAAAGTGCCAAATTCAAGGCGGCAAGCTTCATATCGAACGAGGCGTAGTTCCTCTACGTTGAGTGAGATATGAAGCGATGCCAACGAGGAAGTTGGCCTTTTACAGCGGAATCGACTTAGTAACGATAATGTTCTGGTTTAAACGGCCCTTGGTTCGACAATCCCAAATACTTGGATTGTTTGCCGCTGAGTTTAGTCAGCTTAACCCCAAGTTTATCGAGGTGAAGTGCTGCCACTTTTTCATCAAGGTGTTTTGGCAAGCGGTAAACACCAACTTCAGAGTATTTATCACGATTCGTGTAAAGCTCGATTTGCGCCAATACTTGATTCGTAAAGGAGTTACTCATCACGAAACTTGGGTGCCCCGTCGCGCAGCCAAGATTCACCAAACGACCCTTCGCCAAAATAATCACATTGCGATTATTCTTCAAAGTGTGAAGATCCACCTGAGGCTTGATCTCGCGCATTTTGCTGTTTTTATTGAGCCAAGCCATATCGATTTCAATATCAAAGTGACCAATGTTACAAACAATGGCGTTGTTCTTCATTTTTGCGAAATGTTTTTCAGTAATGATGTCACAACAACCTGTGGCCGTCACAAAGATATCTGCTTCAGCAGCAGCCTCTTCCATGGTGGTCACTTCAAAACCTTCCATAGCAGCTTGCAAAGCGCAAATTGGATCAATTTCAGTCACCAATACGCGCGCCCCATAGGATCGCATGCTCTGAGCGCAACCCTTACCCACATCGCCGTACCCAGCAACGACGATGATTTTACCAGCCACCATGGTGTCGGTCGCGCGTTTAATGCCGTCTGCCAAAGACTCACGGCAGCCGTAAAGGTTATCGAATTTTGACTTTGTCACAGAATCATTCACATTGAT
>JBILOD010000589.1:0-2632 GCA_044374645.1 Pseudobdellovibrionaceae bacterium
GTTTGGGAGCGCGATCAGGGGCGATGCCAATTTCGAGACCCACTAACAGGTAAAGTTTGTGGCTCAACCTTTCAAGTGGAGTTTGACCACCTAAGACCGTGGAGCTTTAACGGAGAGCATTCCGTTGAGAATATTACTACCAGTTGTAAGAGTCATAATTTGTTTCGTTGGCAGAGCGTAGAGCTCATGAACTTCGACACCAGCGTGTTTCAAAGCATCACTTGAAAGCAGTGAAAAATCCTGGTGAGAATTTGAGTAGAAATGACGGGACCGAAAGTTGGTCTTTATAATGTATTTGGTAAAGTAATTTTTGTTTTTGGGTTGAGAGTCCTCATTAAGTGCAACAATCGGTCGTTGTGATTCAAGTATGAAATGTGCGGGCCATGGTTCTGAATTGTGAGCCTAAAAATAAATAGTGGGGTGTGTGGATCAGACTTTTTGATAAACTCTATGGCCTTTTCGTGAACGTGAGCGTCGTAGACATCGAGCCACTCATCACTAAATCCAAGTTGTTCTGAAGCACAGATTTCATCAAATCCCAGAGGAACTTCGCCAAAGGATCAAGTTAATCGCTGTTGATGTCACGATGGGTACATCACTGCTGCAGCAAAGCTCTGTCCCAACGCAGAGATCGCTGTAGACAGGTTCGACGCAAACCCAAGATCTCAATAAGGCATTTGATGAGGCTCGCAGAGCTGAGTTTGAGAAAGCTAAAGAGACCAAAAATGATTTTCAAAAAGAAATGCTCAGGCAACTAAATCAGAACATTCATAGCGGAATGTTCCTCATTGAGTACTTCCACCGAATACTCGATAAAAAGTCCGTTGTCCAATTCTGCAAGGGCCTCAAGCTCTGGGAAGAGTTAGTTAGTCAGTCGGGCTTAAAGCCCTTTGAGAGGTTTTTAAATACAATCAAAAAGTACCAGGAACGAATCGAAATATACATCCGCAGCCGGCTCACAACAGCAGTCTCGGAGGGCATCAATAATAAAATCAAAGTACTCAAAAGGACGGGATATGGATATTCGAATGCACTTTCCTTTTGCCGTAAGATACTTCAACGGTGTGGCTATTTAAATCATCTATCGATAGACACTAATCAATTCTTTTACAAATGGCCACACCCCGCTTAAATCCGGAGAGGGCAATAGTACTGGCAAATAATGTAACCACACGATTTGATATAGAGGGGGACTGATTTCGTTTCACAAATGGCCTTAAATTGTCTTTCTGTCAGCAAGAAAGAGCCCGGCCTAATGGCTCCAGGAACCTTTTTGTAAAACTCCAAAAGTTTTACTTATAACTAGAAACTCTAGAGATTGCTCCAGGATCCGAGGCGATCTGTTGAACTCCAGAGACCTGGCACAGTTATCGCATTAGAAATCGTTCGAAAGCTTCATCCTTTACATTGGGAAATTAGTCCCAAAGCAATTTAAACTGAGTGAGGGCCTATGACTATGAAAATTTCAAAATTATTGGTAATTCCATTGGTTTTCGCCGCCATCGGCTGTGCTTCCTACCGCCCTGTCGTTGACGAAAATGAGCACTATGAGTCCGTTGGTTCGACACGTGCCGAAGCCGACATTGATGCTTGTATGGCCAAGGCCGATCGCTATCTCGAAACTCATAAAAGCGACCGCATGTTAAAAGAGGCTGGCCGCGGAGCTGCAGGAGGAGCCATTGTCGGCGGGCTGATCGGAGCCCTGACTGGAGATGCTGGTAAGGCCTTAGGTGGTGCAGCCATTGGAGCGGGTATTGGCGCCACCAGCAGAGCAGCCGATGTGGCGGCCAAGGATAAGCTTACCCCCGATGAGCTAAAGCAGCGATACGTTTCAAACTGTTTGAAGCGCAAAAAATATGTCGTTATCGGCTGGAAATAATTCTTGATCAAGAGGAGATTGGGAGCTCGATGGTAAACGTCGACCCCCTATTTTCAGCACTCACGACCGTGAGTCTACCCTGATGTAACTCTACAAAATATCGAGATAAATAAAGACCGAGGCCAGACCCCTTCACCGGAGAATTCTTGGCCTTGCGGCTGCGAAAAAACTTCATGAACAATCTTGGCAGCTCGTCTTCGGGAATGCCAATTCCCTGATCAATGACCTGTAAATAGACTTTGTTTTCTTTCTCTTCCGTCTTGAGAGTGACTTGGGATTTTGAGGGGCTGTATTTGATGGCATTTTCTAGAAGATTGGTGATCACTTGTTTAATGAGATCAGGGTCTAGCTTGATGCTAAAAAGAGGTTCAAGTTCTTTAACGACCTTAATTTCTTTTTCCTTGGCCAGGTACTCCGTTTTTTGAACGGCTTCTTCCACCAACGAGTTTAAATCCTTACTTTTAAGATTGAGCTGCACACCCTGACTTTCAAGACGACTAAAATTGAGAATCGAACTGATAAAATTTAATAGGTCTTCGGTCGACTGTTGAATCGACTTTACAGCTTGTTTTTGATCGTCACTCAGTGGATTTTTGTCTCTTTGAACTATTTCAATCATGCCTTGAATCCTGGCGAGGGGAGTTTTTAGATCATGAGACATCATCCCCATAAAATTTGTTTTTAGTTCTTCTACTTGAGTGAGAATCTTATTCTTTTGATACAGTTCCCAGCTCCGCCGATTTTCGATAATCA
>JBILOD010000592.1:0-2630 GCA_044374645.1 Pseudobdellovibrionaceae bacterium
GCCCTTCTAGGATTGAAACCATTACGAGTTTCTATAAACATCCCGCAGAAATCATTGCTAACTCTCTGATTATCAGTGTTTTTACGCTTGGGATTTTCGGGTTGAATGTCGAACAAATCGGATGGGTCAATTTTTTCTCAGCCTTAGGCGAGTATCTGTACCACATGAACGTGACTACACCAAAGTGGTGGGGTTATTTCTTTCAAAGACCTGAAATGCATCAGATCCACCATCAACGTGGAGTTCATTTCTATAACTTTGGTGATTTGCCCGTTTGGGACATGTTATTCGGAACCTATAAAAACCCTACAGAACACACAGCACCCTGTGGTTTTAAAGATGCACGCGAAACCAAATTAAAGGATATGCTTTTGTTTAGGGATGTAAATCCAAAGAATGGCTCCTCATTTTACCCCGTGAAATAAGAAGTTGAATGTGATGGACGAAATGAGTAATACCCGCAAAACGATTGTCTGGCTCTTTCTTGTTTGGAGTTTGATCGCCATAATAGGATACATTTTCAAGATAGATGCTCTGCGCGGCTTGGGCCTTGCCTACCAAGTAAGTCCCCTCCCTGTCGTTTTTAGTGATGTAAACGGCTTCGAAACCTTCTCTGCTGATTTCAAAATTGAACTGCAGTTTGTCCCCTCCGTTGATACCACACCTTCACCGACAACCTATGTTATTGACCCTCAGTTTTACTCACAACTTAAAGGACCATACAATCGTCGAAATGTCTATGGAGCTGCGATCTCCTATGGCCCTAGGCTCCCCGAAAAGGTTTGGAAGAGTATTTTGAAATTTGGACTTTGCTCACATGGCCCCCTTGCTCGTGAATCTGAAATTCAACACGAAATTGGAAGCGCTACAATTTCGGTACATTCAAACACCAAAGGTCGGAATCAAGTTTTTCTGTTATCTCTTGATTGCCAAGTCTCTACATCGGTTCTGGAGAGTCCCTAATGAATATAAAATTCAAACGATTTATAAGTGAATTCCGAGAATCAAGCCCATCAGGTTATCAATTTAGTGTTTTCCGCATAATTTTCGGATTATACCTCTTTATTCATTTCGCATACCTGCTTCCCTTCGGTTTTGAAGTCTTCGGAACGAACCAAATTCTTCAAAATCCGAATCTCAATTTTACGTTTGGACTTTTTCCTAATATACTTTGGACTTCATTTGGCACCTCTCCATTTTTGTAACTGCTTTCATTGCAGTTGGAGGTATCCTAAGTCTACTATTAAGCGTAGGATTTCAACGCCCTTGGGTCAGTTTATTTTTATGGTATATCTGGGCATGTCTTTTTAATGCCAATAACTTCATTTCCAATCCAACCCTTCCATATATCGGTTGGACTTTATTTAGCTTGTTCCTGATTCCCACAGGAGAACCATGGAGCTATAAGGCAAAAATCAAGGTGTCGAATTGGAAGTTGCCTTATGAGTTTTACTTTGGCGCCTGGGTAATTCTAGCAATGGGGTATTCGATCAGCGGCTACGCAAAATTGATAAGCCCGAGCTGGCAGGATGGAACCGCCATTTTTCACCTCGTCAACAACCCCCTTGCTCGCGACACGGCATTGCGAGACTTAATCCTAAACAGTCCCCTATTTCTCCTCAAAGCAGTGACCTACTTTGCTTTATTTTTTGAAGTGGCCTTTTTGTTTTTTTGCTTTACTCGATTAGGTCGATTGATTGCATGGTTTTCCATGGTGGCCATGCACTTCTCAATCCTTTGCCTCGTCGATTTTGCCGATCTTACCTTTGGAATGTTAATGATTCACTTATTCACATTCGACTCAAAGTGGCTCGATTTTTTTGAATCAAAGGATGCATCTCAGCCTGAAAGTAAAGTGATTTATTTCGATGGAATCTGCGGACTATGCAATGGATTCGTCGATTTTATTATATCCGAAGACCAGACTAAGGTTTTTCAATTTAGCCCTCTTCAGAGTGACATGGCAAAGAGAGTGCTCCCACCAGAAGCCTTAAAGGTTAATGAAGACTCGGAGTTTACCTCCATTTGTTTAAAACAGGGATCTAAAATCTACTATAGATCCGATGCCATTATTCAAATTTTGCAGCAACTCGGAGGTGTATGGATCCTTTTAAAACTTTTAAGAATTCTGCCGACCTCCATTCGGGATGGGCTATATTCATTTATTGCAAGAAATCGATATCGCCTATTTGGAAAAAAAGATACTTGTCGAATTCCAACCCCAGAAGAACGTTCCCGTTTCATTTTATAGCTAACAATATCTCACATCGAAACGCCGCGCCCGAATCACCTCTTTTCATGTATTAATGAGCTTGGCCCACACACCCTGCCGTTGCTCTCCAAAATTTGGGGAGTTCAAGAAGAACTCCGATAGGTCGGGCTTAAGGATTTATGGGGGAGAAACATTGCTTTAGCGACTGAACATTTTTTGCCCATTGAATGGAATTTATTTACTATTTAGGGCCTAAAAATAGACCGAAGATTCATTCTATCCCCTCAAAACCAGAGGAACAGTTGACAACCGTAGGGCTCCTTACCACAATTGCCCTCATGAAAACAAAACTGTTGAACTGTACCCTCACTCTTTTATTGGCACTCACCGCCCTCTTGCTCACCCGTTGTGGTACCCA
>JBILOD010000591.1:0-2630 GCA_044374645.1 Pseudobdellovibrionaceae bacterium
TTGATGTTGGTCTTGTATTTTTCATAACCTCCTGATCGGAGGGATTTTGGTCGAGCTAAAGGGGTAGGTGTCAGATAACCGGGAAAAGTGACTATTGTCATAGGACCTGCGACCTACAAACTCTTCGACTAACGACTGGATTGCCAAGAGCCCTCGGTCAAAGAACTGTCATGGAAAAGACGGCCTGGAGAAATTTCAAAATAGTGTCAAAGTTGGTTACTGTTTAATTTTGGAATACTTTTTTTGCAGAGAGATTTAACAAAAATACTTTAGTAAACAAAAAACCTTCTGTTTTCAACCTTTCCTAAATAGGTTTTATAGATTCTCAGGGAGTATTTAAATGCAAAATAAACCGAGTGTGAAAGTCATTGGTAGTACGTTATTGGTATTCGCGTTTTCGTCTTTAAGTTTTTCGCTGGGGCTGTCTAATCATGAAGCTTTCACTGGGGCAGGGGAGTCAGCGCTCATTCAACTCGTGACTCACCCCTTTGAGCTGGAATTCAATCGCGGTTTTGAAAAGGCAACACCGAAGTCGGCGGTCAATCAAATCAAGATTAAAGCCCAATTCTTAGAATCTAAACCGCCCGGTGTGACCATCAATGTTTCAACTGGGGTTGAGTATCAGCAAGTGTATGGGTATGGAGCGGCTCTGACAGAAGCGACGGTGGTCAACATCCTTAAACTTCCACCGGTACAGCAAGAAGAAATACTCAATACGCTCTTTCACCCTGTTCGGGGTGGAGCACTAAATATTATTCGTGTTCCGATGGGATCGAGCGATTTGTCGGATGGAGCCAAAGGTGAATACACGTATGATGATACGCCGGACAATACGCCAGATCCCGAACTCAAACATTTTTCGATGGCTAGAGACGTTAAAACCTTGCAGCTAATTCGACGAATTCTGACCATTAATCCTCAAGTGCAAGTGATGATCAATCCGTGGACGGCTCCGGCTTGGATGAAAGACAATCGTTCGCTCTATAGGGGTTATTTTGAATCGAAAAATATGAATGCTCTTGGAGACTATTTTATTAGGACCATCAAAGAGTACCACCGATATGGGATAGAGGTCCATTACGTTGGCATTCAAAATGAACCAGGAATTAGTGTCGATTACCCTTCAATGCTCATGCATGATGAGCAACAGGAAGAATTTATTAAGCACCTTGGAGGGCGTTTACGGCGTGAAGGCTTTGTTGCCAAAATCATCGCTAACGATGATAACTATGTGGCGATGCCACGCGTGCATCGCTTTATCAATAATCCGGAGGTCGCTCAATTTATTGGAGTTGCGGGATTTCACTGCTGGAGCAATGACCCTGAGAAAGCTCGAGAACTACCACGTCGTGTGGTCATTTTTGAGACGGAATGTGGCGGTAATATTCGTAGTCACAACTATGGTTTTGACTTTTACTGGTGGCTCAATAAACGGGTGATTGAGAATGCGTATAACGGACTTTCTGGAGTGATCACTTGGAACATGGTTTCTGATGAAAATGCAGGTCCCCATGGGACAGGGCCTCAAGGGTGTCGAACGTGCCGCGGGTTAGTGACTGTTCGTCCAGCATCATCGGACGTAGTTGCTCGTGGAGGTCAACCTTATTATTTACAGGTGAACAGTGAGTTTCGCGCCCTTATGCATGCGTCGAAATATGTAAAGCGTGGAGCCAAGAGAGTGGAATCGTCCATCAAAACCAATGGCACAGGTTCAGACTCTGTTTCTCAAGTCGCCTTCAAAAATCCAGATGGCAGTGTGGCTGTGATAGTGGGAAATCCCGGAGATACTGAATTGGAACTGGATGTAGTTGTCGATGGTCAGTGGCCAATTCGTCAAAAGCTGGCGGCCGGTGAGGCGCAAACCTTGGTTATCAGGCCTTGAGCAATGAGCCTCTCCGAGAATTCTATGGATCGAAGAGGCCTCACAATCCGTTGCGGACTATAAGCTAAATTTATTTGTTTTTTTCTGCCGCGGTGTTTTCTAAAAGATACACTTGGCCCTGTCGAATCTTATCGATCGATAAACCTAAGACTCGAAGCGCTTCATCGGGGGCATGAAATCCTGTGGAATTTTCGGCCTCAACAAAATCCAACAGAAACTGTGCCTGACGTTGAAAGTCTTGGGCCTTTTCCAAAACCATAGGATCAAGATCGGGTTGAGCTTTGGCTTTGGCGAGCTGTTCGATGAACTGAGTGAGTGCATCCATCGCCTGATTGCGAATCTGGAAAAAACGATTTTGAATCGTTTCCACTCGGTCTTTGATCTCCGCTTCAGGGTACCGGTGGCAAGTCTGACAGGCATGACTGATATTCAGCATTGGGCTTTGAACATGGTGGTTAGTGATTTTCTTTGCTCCGACTTTTTCATAAGGCATATGACAATCAACGCAGGAAACGCCAGAACGCGCATGAATCCCTTGAGAGTAAAGTTCAAATTCAGGATGTTGTGCCTTTAACGCTGGTGCCCCGGTCATTTTATGTTCCCAGTCTTTGTGTTTGACCTCTTGGTAGTAGCTCAGAATTTCATCGGCCTTCAATCCCTTGAACCATGGAAACACGAGGCGTTTTTCTTTTCCTTTGAAATAATATTCGACGTGGCACTGAGCACACACAAAGGTGCGCATTTCCTG
>JBILOD010000111.1:0-9234 GCA_044374645.1 Pseudobdellovibrionaceae bacterium
AAAGTCATCCATTTTTTGCTGACAGAGTTCCCATTGCAAAAGGGGTCCCGTCTCTCCCGTTTCCACGACCAGAATCTGCCGTGCATCCACCCATTCCACATCGGGACTTTTTCGTTTCCAGAGAGCCGCCAACAAACGGGAAGACCAGAGCTCTCCATATCCAGAAACCATTTCGAGCGTCGTTTCAGGCAAAAAGTGTGACAGCCAGACTCCGCGTAGAATTTCGCGGAGATCTTTGACATCACCTAAAAGGATTTCATTCACCGCCGCGGCATCACCAGGAGTAAGTAGTTCCAAGGCCGTTTTACTATGATCGGCTAATAGAGTTTCTAATTGTTTCTCATAATCCAAGCCATTGAGCGAGGTGTGATCTGCCGCTGAAGTGGCCGCACGGATCAGCCGATCGGTCACCCCAGACATCGCCGACACGACAACCGCGACTCTTTCATCGTGAGCCGCTGCGCTCTGAGCTTCAATGAGTTCGAGAACTTGGCGAATTGACGCCACGGTTCCCATACTTGTTCCACCAAATTTATGTACAATCCATTTTTGTTGAGTCATACCCAAAGAGTAGCGAGCCCCCGGTCCTTGGTCACGGAGGATCTGAATCATGGCAAACCTCGACAAGACCTAGGTCGAGCCAAAAAATCATTGGGACAGGATCCGCCCACAGCGAACAGACGTCCTATATTCGAACAAACCGCGAGATTTCGAAGCATCTGAAATCGGTTCTTGATGTCCATTTAAAGTCAGTGATTCTTTTTTGAGATCACGCCAATTCAATCCCCCCTTGCACAACCGCTAATTGCAATCCTTGATAGGTCAGGTTCATGTCACCCTGATCGCCTAGATGTTTTTTAATTTGCGGCTGCTGGAACCAATGCGGGTTCACAAAAAGGTCTTTGATCCCTTTTTCGAGAGCATTCGTAATAAACAGACTCCGCGCTCCAAATATCGCTAACCAAATTTACTATGAGTGCAAGCTCGGAACCCAACTGGCGAAATTCCTCAAGCGAATCTGAGTCTTGCTGAGAATGGATGATGCGATTCATGGGCCAGTGACCATTGAAGCGGCCATCCACATTCCATTTGATTTGACTCTCCTTGCATTTGACAGTTCGCCGGTGAAATCGTAAGACGGCATCCATCTCTCCAAACAACTGACCTAACCTCGAGGGTAATAGATGTTAAAACGCCGTTCTCAAGCGAAACCCCAGGGGCTTATTTATAAGCCCAACTATCTCAATTCGTCGCAACGGACGGAGCTGTTGCAATGGTTGTCAACCCTTCATCCTATTTGGGAAAACCGTTATTCCGAAAGCAATCCTCCTCCGGAAGGGGCTGAGCAGCGTCGCTTGCTTCGCCCTGTTTACTGGCTCGGCAACTGGCAGTTTGCCTGCCTCAATTATTTTCATCCCCCAAAAAATATTTATAACTGCTGTATAGAAGCAGAACCATTCGCTCCCCTTTTGCAGTATCTCGCTCATCAAATTGAAGAAGAAGTTCACTCGTTTTACCCGGAGCGGGATATTCCCCGCGGTTGGCACTTTAACACTTGTTTGATTAATTTTTACGGGCATTCCATTGATCAAGATAACAAAAAACACGATACGGCCCGAGTGGGTGAGCATAAAGATTTCGAGCCGGGGCCAGTAGGGTCTCTGTCACTGGGTGAACGGGCTCTTTTTCAGTTTGTCGACAGCCGCGATCGTAGTTCCCAAAGCCATGTGGTACTTCAACAATGGCTTGATGATAGCTCCCTTCAGGTTTTTGGCGGTGAACGCTTCAAAAAAAGGCTCTTTCACCGTGTTCAGCGAGTCGACCACAAGAGTGGCAATACCATTGGTCCTAAAATTCAAGGTTTTGAAACTCGTCGGATTAACTTTACATTTCGCTATGTCCCAAATGAGTTTATTATCCCTTTTGCCAAATTACCTGACTCTTTGCAGAAAGATATCTATCCCTATGTGAAGGAGCTGAGCGAATTCTCACCCTTCTTTCACGAAGTTTTGTCCACCCCCCTTGCGAAATAGTTGACAGAATTTGTTTAGTTAACATGGAATGAACTCTGTGAAACCAATCACGGAGGAGATTTTTATGTTAAAAACAATTTTAGCAACTTTGTTGTTTTGTATGACTGCGCTTGGGGCTGAAACAACCCCAACCGTTACGGCCACCAGCCCAAAAGAAGCGTGCGAAGCATTGGCAAAAGCTGCTACCGCGGATGACTTTAAGGCTTTCAGCGAGCTGACTGCAGCGGCAGGAATGATGGGTATGCATGGGATGACTTGCGATAACAAAGATTGCCCAATGAAAGGCAAGCACGATTGCACCGGGAAAAACTGCCCGATGCACCAGGCCGGCAAAGGGAAAGCGAAAGGGAAAGACTGCGGCACAACGCACGGAATGAATATGGAGGAACGCTTCCATAAGATGCACGCCAAAGAACTTGAGCGCCTAAAGGACCTGACTTGCAAGGAGGAAAAAGTCGTTGGCGAACATGCATGGGTCGAAGCCATGAGCCAAAAAGAAACCCGCCTAGTTCCATTCAAAATGGTTGAGGGTAAGTGGAAATTCGACATCCGCACCTACCACTCTTTCTATCGCGGCCCTATGACCGAAACTGAAACTAAACAAAAATAATTCCATTTGAACAGCTAGAACTTTATGGCGCCCTCAGCATTACCACTAGGGCGCCATTATATTTTTGGGCCGCCAATTTTTGGGGCGGCTTATTTTGGAAAGCCGATCTTTTAAGGGTTTGGGGTTGCCCTGACCTTTTTCAGCAGAATCCACTTCGGCACAAAAATTGAAGCAACATAATTCCTAAAGCAATGGGACAGTTTAAGCTCAAACCCATTGAAAATGGACCGTAAAAAGAGGTTTTCGGAGAGCAAAAAAGCGCTTCCTTATAAAAACTTCGACGGACCGGACCTTCGCTACCAAACCAAACGGAGAGGACGACCAATGAAACAATTGTTGTTTATAACCATTTTAATGTTTCAAAGTTCATGGGCGTACACTCAAACCTTTTCCGAAGTCATTGCTCGAATAGCAAACTTTCGAGACGTAATGGAAACACCGATTGGAACTCCCAATGAGGCTTCGATAGCCTGTTATAATGTGGTGGCGATGAATCATTATCTGACTCAAATCAATAAAACTGTTTTGGCCAATCTTACGGCCGGAGACCCACAGCCTCTGCGCCAAATCGTTGAGCCACTCTTCCTCACTCGCATCGCCACCAGAGACCGCATTAAAGACCTCAGCCTCATCAACCTGGACGCGAAATCGTGTTTGCGTGATATTCGTACGTTTTTCCGCATCTCTCGTTTTATTGAAGAATATGTGTCCGAGCAAAACTCCTCCGATGCCATCCCAAAAGTGTTTGAAGGCCAGAGCCCTTCACTCATGATCAATCCTGACTTCGAATCGTCCAATTTGCGCTCTGGCGATATTTTATTGAGTCGTGGGAATGCAGTTGTCAGTGCTTCTATCGCCCGCATTGGTGATGACGATGGGCAATTCAGCCACATCGCTTTAGTGTATGTGGACCCCAACACGCAACAAGTATACACCATTGAGGCCCACATTGAAATTGGCGTTGTCGTTACCCCCATTGAAAAATATCTTACGGATGGCAAGGTACGAGCCGTCATCTATCGCCATCCGAACGCTCAACTGGCTCATCTGGCCGCTCAGGAGATGTATGCAAAAGTATTGAAAGCCAGCCAGAGCTCCTCCGGCAATATTCCCTATGATTTTGGGATGAACCTAGGCAATGATAAAGAAATCTTTTGTTCGGAGGTGGCGTCGTTGGGATACAAGCTTGCCGCAGAAAATCTTGGTCTGTCTCCGCTTACGATTCCAATGTTTAAGACGCAAATCACTATGAAAAACCGCGATTTCCTGAATGACATCGGCGTTACCGCTGTTGAAACATTTGCCCCGACAGACATCGACATTGACCCGCGTTTTGCCCTAGTTGCTGAATGGCGCGATCTCAGCAAAACTCAAGACGCACGTTTTCTAGACGCGATCCTTACGAGTATTTATGACTGGATGGAAAGCCATAATTACGTTTTTGACAACACCATCATTGATATTACGAAGTCCTCCTTGGGCTGGTCCGCGCGTAAAACATTCTTATTTAGCCCTCTTTTGAAAGACAAGTTCCCCACCAACATGAAATGGACAGCCCTCAATGCGATGATCTCGCTGGGTGATGTTGGAAGCAAACTTCTCAGTGTGACCCAAAGTGCCAACATTACAGAAATCCAAAAGAGCGGCTTACCACTCACTCATTTTCAGGTGAAAGAACAACTGAACGAGCTGCGCCGCAAGGACTTGTTGCTCTATCAAAATAAATTGCCAAGCATGAAAACACCCTTATTTCACAAACGCTTTCATCCAAAAGGGGAATCGATCTGGGACTCTATTCCAGGACTTTAAACCCCAAGACCTAAAAAAATAGAACAAGACTCGACTCTCAAACTGGATCACAGCCAGTTTGTGGGTTGGCCTTTGGGCGACTATTAGTTGGTCTATATTGTTCCATTTCGAGACAGCTTTACAATTAATTGGTAACAATGTTTTCCAGCCCATTTTTTTTTGCGTTTCAGGCTACTGACCCGCTGAAATTGCGCCGATAACTGACTATATGCAGAGCGCCAAATTTAAAAGTATAAATACTTTATATACAAAGATTCCACAGTCCTTGCTGATCACATTGTTCAGCACGATCCTGACATCGTGTAACTCATCCGACGACTCCGCCTATAGTGTTCTTGAGGTGGGTGGTAACGGTACGGGTGCCTCCTGCGAGATTACCAGTTTCTCGCCGACCACGAAAGAATTCAAGGTCCCAGCCACCTCAGGCACTCTCACCAACTTCAGCGTGAGCCTGAACGTTAGCTCTTGTGAAGTAACCTATTACATTAACAATCAAAAGGCTGATGTGACAGCCGTTGGTGGATTAGTTAATATTGACTCGCAATTACTACGCGCTGGCGACAATATTATTGAGGCGCGGGCGGCCAACCAAATGAGCCAAACCGCCGTGGCCTGGACGGTTCGCAAAAACCAACCTCCAACGTGCAATGCTCAGAACCCTTCTCCCTCCGGCAACGCCCTGTCGATTCCCGGGAATCTCGGACTGACGGCCTCGGCCACGGACTCCGACCAGGATTCGCTCACTTTTGATTGGACGATCAACAACACACGTAAACCCGAATTATTTAATAACATCATTAGCGGCGCTTCGGCCAGTACGGCCTCCTTTGTTCCAACAACAGATCAAGTCGGCCACCAAGCGATTGCGGTCAATATTTCGGATGGCTATGATACAGCCCAATGCAGCTGGGATGTCAATGTCACCGGCGACTGTGGTATTGCTTCGACGTCCCCCAGTGGCTCCGTAGTCAGAGCACCCCATGCTGGCTCTGGTCAAACTAATTTCGCCATCACCACCAACACTCCCGGATGTGTTGCCAATTGGACGTTGAATGGTGTCCCATTGTCTGGCACCGAAACAACGAAACAAGTTCTAAGCTCCATTCTGAATTCCGGTAACAATGTCCTTGTCGCAACCATTGGTACCGGCAGCAGTGCCATCACCCGCACTTGGATGGTGGTCAAAAACGCCCCCCCCCTTTGTGCGGGGCAAACTCCTTCTACTTCCTCAACAGTTCTTACTGGAGTGGGTGTACCGAAAACTTTTTCAGCCACCGCCAGCGATGAAAATGGTGATACCTTGTCCTTCAGCTGGATGATCAACGGGAATTCCGCGGGTTCGGTGATTTCAAACTCTAGCTCTGGAACCGTCGGCACAGGCGTATTCATTCCGACATCCAATCAAGTTGGTACCAACACGATTACAGCTCTCATCAATGATGGCTACGATCAGACACCATGCTCTTGGACAGCTACTACCGCTGAATCGTGCTCGATTGTTTCCTCGTTACCATCCAGTAGTAGCGCCAGAATGGCTAGTTCTGGTGGAAGCATCAACTTCAGCGTCGTGCCCAATGACATCAACTGTGCCCTCACCTGGGAGCTCAATGGCGTAGCCGTGGGCTCGGGTAACTTTGTCGATATTTATTCAAGCAACGCCAATCTTGTGGCGGCACCCGCGAATAACGCGGTCAAGGTCACTCTCAACAATGGTATTCACAGTCCAACCACAAAGACATGGACACTTGTCAAAAACACGCCCCCCAGCTGCTTATCACCAACACCCTCCACTTACACTGGAAACACACTGACCATTCCATCGAGTCTGAACTTAGGAATCATCGCTAGTGATGCGAATTCTGACCCAATGAATTTTAGCTGGAAAGTAAACGGCGTAGGCAATCCCTCCTCACTTGGTACACCTACAAGCAGCGGTTCGGCAAGTTTAGTGACCTTCACACCTTCGGGCGCGAACATTGGTAACAATAATCTGACCGTCGATATCAATGACGGCTATGACACAACTCAATGCTCATGGAGTGTCTCAGCCAGTGGAGATTGCGGGGTCACCGCCGAGTCGCCCAGCACAGCCTCTTCCGTTCGCGTCGCGGCCAGCGCAACAACACTCAACACATTTAGTTTAACGACTAACACTTTGGGGTGTGGCGCCACTTGGACCCTCAACGGAAGTCCCATTTCGGGAGCAAGCCTCAGCCAACAAATTCAATCTTCTCAACTTTTAAACGGTGCCAATAGTCTGACAGCAACCGTACAAAACGGGAACACCTCCACCCTCAAAGTTTGGACGATCCTCAAAAATAATCTTCCCACCTGTAGTGCCTCCCCTATCAATACGGGCCCTGTGATTTCCGGTGTCGGAGTCGCGCAGGCCTTTGTGGCCACCGCCTCCGATGCCGATAGTGATTCTGTGAGTTTCAGCTGGCTTTTCAATAACGCCAACCCAGGGGCTCTGATCGTGCCCTCCGCCAGCGGAAACGTGGGAACCGGCACCTACACAGGCACCTCGGGGTCCATTGGCACTGGCACTATCACTGCCGTTATGAATGATGGTTTCGATACCAATCGTTGTGACTGGTCGGTCACGACAGTGGATGCGTGTACCATTTCCAGCAGTTTACCCAATGTGGCAACAATGCGAATGGCAGCGTTCGGCGGAATGCAAACCTTTGGTATCGTTCCTAACAACTCCTCCTGCCTGATCAGCTGGAAGCTCAACGGCGTCAGCCTTGGTAGCGGAAACTTTTTTGATCTCTACTCGGCGAATTCAAATCTGGTCGAGGGTGCGAACACACTTGAAGCGACGATTGACAACGGCATTCACTCCACCGTCACACGCACTTGGACGGTCACGAAGAATGCTCCACCCAGCTGCAGCGCCAAAAATCCTGCGGGCAATGTCACCATCAACTATGGCAACACACAGGTTTTTACAGGAACTGTCACCAATACCGATAGCGACACGATCACTCATAATTGGACCTTCAATGGCGGATCTCCTGGCTTATTTTCCTCCGACAGTACGTCTTCGGGTGCAGGGACCTCCTCGGCCACGGCCACATTTTCACCATTACTCGCACAACTTGGAAATAGTCACAATGTCTCCGTCACTTTTAGTGATGGTTACGACTCAAATACCTGTAGTTGGTCTGTCGATGTTCTGGATCCGAGTCAGGTTACCATCACCTCGTGTTTACCGTCTGAAAACTCTGCCGTGGTTTATTCAGAAGGAAGCAACTCAAGTCGCATCTTCACCGTGAGCGCCACCGGGCCTAGCCTCAGTTATCAATGGCAGCTCGATGGCACCAATGTGGGAGCCAATGCCGCCGATCACACTTTTGCGGCAGGGGCCCTTTCCGTCGGCAGCCATACAGCTAAGGTGACAGTGACCGATCAGTACGGCAATCACCAAGAATGCAACTGGAACATTAAGCGGAATGCCAAACCCACGATCACCGCGATTTCCCCCAGTGCGGCTCAGTCCACTCGTCTGAATATTAGCGCACAATTACCTATGAACATTACTGCCACCGACGGCAATTCCGATTCATTGACTTACCAATGGACTATTAATGGAGGCACCAATAGTTCCGTGCTCGGCTCAGGACTTTCAAGCACCAATTTCAATCCAAATGGTAGCACGGGCTTTTTGGGGTCTAACACCATTGTGGTCACCGTGAGCGATGGTCATGAAAGTGCCACACAGTCATGGACCGTCGAAGGAAATTATTTTTCCACAGCGTGTAACTACCTTTATAATGGGCCCGTCAGCGGTACTGGTGCCACCGGGGGACGAATTTGCACCCTTGTGGGTAGTGCGGGGGTTGGTAATGGACTGATTCCAACGGACGACCAAGGGCTGATCAAAATTCAACCCACCTATCAGATCGATGATGGCGAAGGAAATCTGATTATCAGCGATATCCATAGCCACACCGTGTATTACTACAATCAATCCTCGGTGGCCCTAACCCGTTTCGGCAAAACGATACCGGTCAACAAATTTATAGCTCTCATCGGTAACGGTACGAATGGTCGAAACGATGATCTCTCTTACAACACCGACTTCAAACTCAATAACCCTTACGGACTTGCCTATGATAGCACGAACCAAAAACTGTATATCGCCGACAGTACAAACCATAGAGTGGTGGTTTTGGATAACTCAGGTCAGGCACAAACAATTTTTGGTAACTTCGGAACCACACAAAATTCAACCACCAACGCGGAGGGTGCCCTTGGCACCACTTTAAGCTGTGGCAATCCCCAGGGACTGATTATCAGCAGCGGTTGGTTGTACATTGCATGCCTTGGAACCAACAACATTAAAAAACTGGACATTGACCCATTGAGCGCTACCTACCTCAAAGGTTACACCGTCGTCGGTTGGCTGAATAGCGCTTCTAGCACCGTAGCCGGAGGTGTGGATGGTACACCCGGCCCCACCGGAACAGCCCGCGCCAATGGTCCCGCCGCACTGGCGCTCGATGGCGACAATAATCTCTACTGGTCAGAGTATTCGAGCCATCGTGTGCGGATGCTCAACTTGAGTGGCGCCAATAAATCTTTTTTTACCAATCGCTCCATCAGTGGTGGTTTTAATTTAGGGGCCGCAGATATCTCTGCGACTGCACTAACCGCCCCTAGCGGAATCAGCATCCAGGCCAATTACACGGCAACCGCACCAGATACACTCTATGTTTGGGGCCCGACGCGTGTTAACCTCAACACATGCGTCCATTACCGAGTCCAATCTCGCGCCAC